>CAYQBQ010000015.1:0-9218 GCA_964415805.1 uncultured Clostridium sp. | reverse complement strand
ACACCTCCTCATAATTACATAGTATGTTATAGTAAAGAATATTGCAAGTATTTTATTTGATGAACCTGAAGATTATAAAAAATTATTATCTGCTCAATTGAACAAAGGCTTGTCTTTCCCTAAAGCTCGTGAAAATGCATTAATTGACTATATAAAAAATTGTAATAATACTGATTTTTATGCAAATAGCAAATTAGATTTGAAAAAATATAATGAAGCATTGTCTTCTCCTAACAATATTTTAGGAATTGAGTATTTGAAAGCTTTAAAAAAATACAATAGTTTGATAAAACCTATTTGTATCAAAAGATTTGAATCTGAATATAACAGCACTGATTTTTCAAATGATATTGCAAGTGCCACAGCAGTTAGAAAATTAGTCAAAAGTAAAGATTATGACGTTATTAAAAATTTAGTTCCTAATGATACCTATTCTATCTTACTTGAGAATATTAAAAATGGACATATCGTTGAGGATCTAAACGTTTTTGAAAAAGAAATTGTATATGTTTTTAGAAAGATGTCAATTGAGGAAATTGCTAATCTTCCTGATGTTTCTGAAGGATTAGAATTTGCTATTAAGGATGCTGTAAATTCATGTAATAACGTTTCCGAATTATTAAATTTATTAAAGTCAAAAAGATATACTCAAACACGATTACAAAGAATTTTATTATATGCTTTACTTGGAATTACTAAACAGGATATGGAATTTTCTAAAAATACTGTACCTTATGTTAGAGTTTTGGGGTTTAATGAAAATGGTAAAAAGCTTGTTTCTGAAATTTCTAGAAATAATCCTGGACTTAATATAATAACTTCTGTTAAGAGATTTGTTGACTCTAACAAAATTAAAAAATTAGAACTAATGTTGAATAAAGATATTTTTGCTACTAATGTTTATACTATTGGTTTTGAATATGATTCTTTAAATAACTTGGATTTCAAAAATGGAATTGTAAAGAAGTAAATATTCTTATCCTATTTTTATGAGATAAGAATACTTACTTTTAAATTTTTATTAATTATACATGAGAGTTATTGATGATATATATGCTATTGCTGTATAAGCATTTCCTGGAGAATGATATACATTAAATTTCAAATATTTATTTCCTGAAACGCCTAATGTATCAAATTTTATTTCATAATTTTCTTCACTGGTAGACGTCGTTGATTTTGAAACACTTAAATTTTCATCATATGCTATGTCTTGTGTTATTTCATTTTGCAATCCTGTTGTAAATGTGCTAGTAATTCCACCACCATCTGTCCTAATTGCTACATTAACTTTTACAAATTTTATATTAGAAAAATCTATTGGGTTTGCTATGTATAATACTGCATAGTTTCCTCCATATGATGCTTGTAAAGAATACCTATTTTTTAATAAGTCTGCACATGTATTACCGTTAGGAAGATACTTTGTTAATGTAAATCCATTATTTATAAATCCATCCTTAAAAATAGTTATTTCATTTAGTGTTTTTTGTTCTACCTCTTGCGATGTTTTTGTTTTTCCATATTTATCTATCGCCATTACTTTTACTTTATATTTTGTATTGGATAGAAGTCCACTAACTTGAATATTTTTATCTTCTGTAACTTTTTTCACTTCATCATCAACAAAATAAATATATCCTTTAATATCTTGTGAATCCTCTAAATTTACTTTTATATTTATCTCATCTCCTAATTCAGATGATGTTGTTAAAGTAAAGTCTCTAATTATTGTGCTATCATTTTGAAAACTTCTCTCTCCATTAATATATTTTCCAATTTCTTTTGTATAATCATTTATAGTAGAATTTTCATCTTCTTGTGCTTTTTTTGTTTTATCTTTTGCTAATTGTGTTTTTTCAAATAGTCCACTTTCTGTTAAGGCCAATATTGATATTCCCGATAATATTAATAATATAATTATTGTTATAACTAACGCTATTAATGTTATTCCTTTAAAACTCTTCAATTTATCTTTATTTTTGTTATAGGATTTCATCTACTTTTTCTCCTTTTCTTTTGTTATCTCATTTTTTATATGTTATCATATAATTTTTTTTTTTTCAAGCAATTCTCTTTTTTAAGTTTCGGTTTTTTTTGAGAAAAATCCGAAACGTTATCCACAAAATTGTAAAATTTATGTAAAAATAGAGAAAAACCACCATTATTTTAGTATAATAAAGTTGATTTTTAAAAAAAATACTAAACAAAAAAAATGGAGGTTTTTCTATGGACAATTTTACCATAAATAATTATGAAATGAAAAGAGATATTATAAATTTTTCGAAAAAAATTTGTGAAGGAGCAAGTAAACCAGAATCAAAATTTACAATGGATATGATTTATGGAATTTCAAAATCAAAAGATGTTCTATTATCAAGTATTGTAGGAGCTTTGGATGAAGACACCAAAAAAGCTTATACAATAGATAGATTAAGTGATAATTTATCAAATGATTTATCGAATTCTATTGATGAAAATTATTGTAATTTAGTAATGGATTCTTTAGGTGAAAATCCAGTATTTTTAATAGATGATAGTGATATTATAAAACCATTAGGAGAAAAATTTGAAGACTTGGGAATAGTAAGAGATGGTTCAAGTAGAAATAAATCTTATGAAAAAGGTTATCATCACACAGAAATAGTGGGATTAACAAAAAATAAAAAACAGCCAGTTAGTTTGTTTTCAAAGATACATTCTTCCACACAAAAAGATTTTATATCAGCCAATAATATTACATTTGAAGGAATTGATAAAATAGTTAATTTGTTAAATCAGAGAAACCAAAAAGGTATTTTTGTTAATGATAGAGGATATGATAACAATTTGATTTTCAATCATTATTTTGAAAAAAATCAATATTTTGTAGTAAGATTAAAAGAAAATAGAAAAGTGTATTGCAATCATAAATGGTATAAAATAACTACAATAAGAGAATCACACAAGGGAAAAATAAAAATGAATTTATTATTTCAAGGAGAAAGAATGCGCTGTAAGTGTAATAAAAGTTCAAATTACAGCCAAAAAGAAATGGATAAATTTAGTACTAGTATATGGACTAGGAGAAACACCGATGATGCTTGCAAGCAATATTCCAATAAAAAGTAAAGAAGATGTAATAAAAATAGCAAGATGTTATTTAGATAGATGGAGAATAGAAGAATATTTTAAATTTAAAAAACAAGAATATAATTTTGAAAACTTTAGAGTAAGGACATTAAAATCAATAAATAATTTAAATAAAATGCTTACATACACAATTGGATTAATAGCATTGCTTAGTGAAAAAATTGGAAAAAGAGAATTTGTAAATAAAATAATAAAAGAATCAAAGTCATTAAAAAATAAAGTGTATTTATGGTTTTATCAGTTAGCAAGAGGAATATATAATATATTATCAAAGGCAAAATGTGGAATAAGAGATTGGCAAAGTATAAGAAAAACAAAACAATATGATGGGCAACTTTCTCTGTTGTAAGTCAATATTTACATAATACAAGTAGTCTATTTTCAATAGGTTTATTAAGTGATGCTAAAAATAAAACAATTGATAAAATATAGATAACAACATCCATATTTTACCAATTTTGTATTATTTTTAAATTTATTTTTGCAAAAAACCGAAACTTAAAGCAATTCTCCTATTTTATTTTCCAGGTCATTATGTAACCTTCGAATTCACAAATCTACATTATTCGACATAAAATATAGTAGCCCAAAAATATGAGGTGATTAATGTGAAAAAATTTAAAAAAGGTGATATTGTTGTACGAAAATCATATAAAAAAGACATCCCTTTTTATATAAAGAATATTATTAATACACAAAAAGGTGAATTTGCAATACTTTGCGGACTATTTGAAAGAATTGAAGCTGATAGTAGCTTAAATGATTTAGAACTATTAGATGAAAATACTGTCAGAAATATTTTAACCGCTGAAGATAATAGACTGAATTCTAGAATACAAAACAAAACCGATAATTTTAGATTTGATTTTATAGACGATGATTCAAGATTAAAAACTAAAATAATTACTGGAAAAATCTTGCACTTAGATGGTGATAGAAGATATTCTCAAAAATCCTATAATTACTACAAAAAAGTTGGATTAAATGCTATTGTAAAAAATATTCCTGAATATAGACAGCCTCGTGTTGTATATAAATTATTAAAAATATATCAACCTGATATATTAATAATTAATGGACATGATGGTATGATTAAAAGAGGAACAAATTATAACGATATATATAACTATCGAAATTCTAGACATTTTATAAATACTGTTAAAGAGGCTAGAAGATATGATAAAGAAAATAATAAGGAAACTGTTATTTTTGCGGGAGCTTGTCAAAGTTATTTTGAAGCTATTATGATGGCAGGTGCCAATTTTGCTTCTTCTCCTGCTAGAATTTTGATTGATTTTTTAGATCCTTTAATAATAGCTGAGAAAGTCGCAACCACAGAAAAATATAAATTTATAAATATAGATGAAATAACTAAAGAGATTAGAGATGGAAAAAAGGGTGTTGGTGGTATAGGTTCTAACGGTCGAATGACAGTTATGTAATATAAATGTCACACAAATGTAATATTACTGTTTTTACATCTTAGAATATGCTAAAAATGGGCATTTTTTTACATTTTATACAAACATGTTTTTTTTGACATTTTTTTTAATAAATGCTATAATCGAGCTATCTTAAAGGAGTAGGTGATAGCATGATTTGTAAAACGGATATTTCAAATCTAAAAACTGACATCTTAGAGAAAGTGGGTCAAAAGATAATTGTAAAAGGTTCTCTTGGTAGAAGTAAAACCTTTGAAAAAGAAGCAACAATAGAAAAAGCATATCCTAACATTTTTGTTGTTAGATATGAAGAAAATAATAGAAATGTAACATATAGTTATACTGATGTTTTAACTAGAACTGTTGAAGTAGATGTATATGATGGTGAGGCTTACAGCCCTTTAATACCACCAGCTATTGAACCAAAAAGAAAAAAAGATATAATTTCATTATAACAATAAAAATAGCACATTTGTGCTATTTTTATTTATCCTTCTTTTAAATGACTATATTTTAATTTTGTTGCCATTCCTCCTCTTATGTGTCTTTCTGCTTTATTTTCATCAAGTATAATTCTTACTTCCCTTGCTAGTATGGGATTTATTTTTTTTAATCTGTCGGAGACATCTTTGTGTACTGTACTTTTACTTATTCCGAATTTCTTAGCAGCTCCTCTTACTGTATCTTTTGAATCTATTATATAATGTGCAAGTTCTATTGCACGTTCATCTATTGATATACCCTTCATAAAGCTAACCCCCATACGAATACTTTTGTTTAATTGTATTCGTGTAAAGGTTGTATTAGAACATAAAAACACTTCTCTAATTTAAAATGTTTTTCATATTATACTGGTTATTTTTTTATTTTACATAATTTGATTTTAAAAAGTATTTATGATATAATATAAGTACAGATTTTAGGTAGTTTTATTGACAGTTTAGGAGGTGTACATTATGGAAAAAAATTACTGTGACTACGCTACCAATTGGTGGGTAGCAAAAATTGAAAACTCTGTAACAAGACCTATAAATGGTTTAGACTTATTTAAGGAAAGCTTATATGCTCAAATTAAATATCTCTCAGAAGTAAATGCATCTGTATCTATTTCAACATATAATTCATCAAATAAACTTCTTGATGAAATCGCTTTTTATTCAGGATTAGATGTACCTATTCCATCAGGATATGAAATGAGGATTGTATTTAATAATGTTTTTGTATACAATTCTCATGCAGAACTTGTTGCAAGTTTCTAGGGATACTTTTTGTATCCCTTTAGTTTATTAAAAAAATCATATAATATATAAAAATATTTGAGGAGTTTTTATGATAAGAATTAGCAATGTAAAAATTTATGAAAATATTTCTGATGAGGAAGTATTTAATTTAATAATTAAAAAATATAAAATTGTTAAAGAGTTTGTTAATGAGTGGCATATTTCAAAAAAATCAATAGATGCAAGAAGAAAAGATGATGTTCACTTTTCTTATTCTATTGATATTGACGTTAAAAATGAAAATAAATTTTTAAGAGATAAAAATATATCTAAAATAAAATCAATTTTTATCCCTGATTTTCAAATGAATCTGAACAAATCTGTTAGACCTGTAATTATCGGTGCTGGTCCAGCTGGTCTTTTTGCAGCTTTAACTTTTGTGCAGAATGGTTATAAACCACTTGTTATAGAACAAGGCCAAACAGTTGAAGAAAGAAAAAAATCTGTTGATGCTTTTGTAAATAATGGTGTTTTAAATACTAATTCTAATGTTCAATTTGGTGAAGGTGGTGCTGGTACTTTTTCAGATGGAAAATTAACATCTGGGATAAACTCTCCTTATTGTAAAAAAGTTTTAGAAGAGTTTGTTAAATTTGGAGCTCCTTCGCAAATTTTATACTTAACAAAACCTCATATTGGAACTGATAATTTGATAAATATTATTAAAAACATGAGAAATTATATTATTTCAAATGGTGGACAATTTATGTTTAATACTAAATTTATAGATTTTGAAACAACTAATAATTGTGTTTCAAAAATTTCTGTTTTACATCTAGATAATAACTTAGTTGAAACAATAGACACTAATTTACTTGTTCTTGCAATTGGCCATAGTTCAAGAGATACTTTTAAAAAAATATATGAAAAAGGCTTATATTTAGAACCCAAAAACTTTTCTGTTGGAGTCAGAATAGAACATTTACAGAGTGAAATAAATAGAGCTCAATATGGTTCTTTGACAAAATTAAAATTACCATCTGCTGATTATAAACTTGCATATCACTCTCCATCTGGTCGTTCTTGTTATACTTTTTGCATGTGTCCCGGTGGTGTTGTTATGCCTTCTTCAAGTGAATCTAATACAATTGTTACAAATGGTATGAGCTATTTTGCAAGAAATGGAAAAAATGCAAATTCAGCTGTTTTAATAAATGTTATGCCCTCTGATTTTGAAAGTGATAACCCTTTAGCAGGAATTGATTTTCAAAAAAATTTAGAAGAAAAAGCTTTTAATTTGGGAGGTTCAAATTATTTTGCTCCAGTTCAAAGATTTGAGGACTTTGATAATAATATAAAATCTGAATTTATTGGTAATGTTATTCCTTCTTATAAACCTGGTTATACTTTATCAAATTTAAATGATATTATGCCTGAATTTGTATCAGATACTTTAAAAGAAGGGATAAAATATTTTGATACTAAGTTACATGGTTTTGCTAATCCTGATAGTATTTTAACAGGTATGGAAACTCGTAGTTCTTCTCCTGTAAAAATTTTAAGAAATGAAAATTTGATTTCTAATATAAAAGGAATTTATCCTTGTGGTGAAGGTGCTGGTTATGCAGGTGGTATAATGTCTGCTGCCGTTGATGGAATTAAATGTTCAATTGCTGCAATTGAAAAATAAGAAAAGAGGGATTTGGGGGCCACCACCTCAAATCCCTACTTTTTTTAAAACTTTTATTAAATAGTCAACATCATTTTTTGTATTAAAGTCTCCAAAAGTAAAACGTATTGCACCTTTGGCTAATTCACTTGGAACTCCTATCGCTGTTAAAACATGTGATGGATTATTGTCTCCAGATGAACATGCTGAACCTCCTGATGCACAAATTCCGTATTCATCTAATTTAAATAACAATTCACTTGAATCTACATTTTCAAAGCTTATATTAATATTTCCTGGCAATCTTTTTTCCATTGTTCCATTTATATGGATATTAGGAATTTCCTTTTTTATTTTTTCTAAACAATAATCTCTTAAATATTTTAGTTTTTTCTGGTATTGTTCTATGTTTTTTTCAGCAATTTGTGCAGCTTTTCCTAAAGCTACTATTTCTGCAACATTCTCTGTTCCTGCTCTTTTATTTTTCTCTTGATGTCCTCCGTCCATAAATCTTTCAAATTCTATTCCTTTTTTTACATATAATGCTCCTACTCCCTTAGGTGCATATATTTTATGACCTGATAATGATAACATATCTATATTCATTTTTTGTACATCTATGGGAATATTACCGTGCGGCTTGAACTGCGTCTGTATGAAATATAATTCCATTTTTGTGTGCTATATTTGCTATTTCTTCTATTGGTTCAATTGTTCCAATTTCATTATTTGCAAACATTATGCTTATTAATATTGTATCTCTTCTTATTGATTTCTCTAAGGTTTGTAAATTAACAAATCCTTTTTTATCTACATCTAGATATGTTACTTCAAATCCTTTTTTTTCTAAATTTTGACAACTATGAAGTATTGCTGGATGTTCTATTTTGGATGTTATAATATGTTTTCCTTTGTTTTTATTTGAATATGCTATTCCCTTCAATGCAGTATTATCACTTTCTGAACCGCAACTTGTAAAGTATATTTCCTCAGGTTTGCAATTAATTAATAAAGCAACTCTTTTTCTTGCTTCTTCAATTGCTCTTTTTGCATTTCTTCCAATACTATAAATTGATGATGGATTTCCATATTCCAAACTTAAGTATGGAATCATTTCCCTAAAAACTTCTTCTTTTACTCTAGTTGTTGCACTATTATCAAAATACTTAACTTCCATAAATATCCTCTTTCCTATTTTGTATTGATTAGTAGATACTCTTTTTTATATTATATTCCTTGTGTACTATTATTTGTTAATCATTTTAATAATTTTATCCATATTGTTAATTGTTTGTCTGTATCCATATTTATAACAATCATCTAATTTTTCAACTTCCAGTAATCCTGTTTTATCTGTTTGTATTGTTAAAATCATATCACTATTTTTTATATTTTCTTCTGACACTTTATTTCCCATAATATCTATTGATCTCATTGCTATATCCATTTTATTACTATCTTCATTAATTTAATCTGCCATAAAATTTACAGTTAAAACTTTATTTACTCCTTGTTTTTTAACTTCTAGTGTCGGAAAATTATCTAAGATTCCTCCGTCTAAAAATTTGTGATTTTCGTATATACATGGATTAAAGGCCACTGGAAAACTACTACTTGCTCTTATTGCTTTACCTATTGAGATATTGGTTATATACTTGTTTTTATTTTCATTTTCTTCTTGTGGTATATTATTTGTAAATATATATTCTTTATATTCATGAACATCAAAAGTTGGAATAACTATAGGCATTTTTA
>CAYQBQ010000014.1:0-14632 GCA_964415805.1 uncultured Clostridium sp. | reverse complement strand
ATGGTGCATCTTCAGCAGGTATTCCTATTATATCTTCTATTTCTTTTTTTACTTCATCTGGTCTTGCATTTGGTAAATCTATTTTGTTTATTACTGGTAATATTTCTAGATTGTTGTCAATTGCTAAATACACATTTGCAAGTGTCTGTGCTTCAACGCCTTGGCTCGAATCTACTACTAATATTGCACCATCACATGCAGCTAAACTTCTTGATACTTCATAGTTGAAGTCTACATGTCCTGGTGTGTCTATTAAATTTAATATATATTCTTCGCCATTCTTTGCCTTATACACCATTCTTACTGCTTGAGATTTTATTGTTATTCCTCTTTCTTTTTCAATTTCCATGTTGTCTAACACTTGACTTTCCATTTCTCTTTTTGAAAGTACTCCTGTCATTTCTATAAGTCTGTCTGCTAATGTAGATTTTCCATGGTCTATATGTGCTATTATGCTAAAATTTCTTATATGTTCTTGTCTATTACTCATCGTTTCTCCTGTCTTGGTCAAAAGGTCCTCACCTTTATTCCCCATTTATTTTTTTACATTCTAACATAATTAACAAAAAATCACAATAGTTTTGTTTTTATATTATTATTCCTTCATATACATTATAAACATTTGTATATCCCATATTCTCTAACATTTGTTGTGTCCTTTGACTTCTATGCCCAGTCGAACAATATACAACAATAAGTTGATTTTTATTAGGTATACGATTTCTTATTTCCCTCTTCATTTGATAATCTGGAATCGATATTGCCCCATCTACATGTCCCTCTCTATATTCCTGTGGACTCCTTACATCTATTATGATTGCTCCTTGTTTTGCATATAAATTTAATTCTTCCTTTGTAATATCTTTATTTGTATCAAAACTTCTTTTTAATTCAAAATTTTTTTCTATCATATATGCAAATCTTCTAAACATTATCTTCCACCCTTTATAAAATATTAATTGCATTTTTATTTTATATAATAAAAAATACTCCTAATATATTATATTAAGAATATTTCTTTTTGATATCATTTTTATATTTATATATTTTTAATTATTTATTTCTGAGATTACTAACTTTAAATCATTTATAAAATCAATCTTTTTAGTTTCGTCTCTTAAGAGTGCTGCTGGGTGCCAAGTAGGCATATATTTTATACCTTTTTTATCTATCCATTTTCCTCTTGATGCAGTAATTCCATACTCTTTACCTAATATATTTTTTAAAGCCACACTTCCTAATAAAACTATTATTTTAGGTTTTACTAACATAACTTGATTTCTTAAATAATCTAAGCAAGCATTTGCTTCATCATCTTCTGGATTTCTATTTGCAGGAGGCCTACATTTTACAATATTCGCAATGTACACTTCTTCTCTTTTTATTCCTAAAATTCCAAAAGCCATGTTCATAAGTTTTCCTGCTCTACCAACAAAAGGTTCTCCGATCCTGTCCTCGTCTGCTCCTGGTCCTTCACCTATAAACATTATATCAGCATTTTTGTTACCTACTCCAAATACTATGTTTTGTCTTGTTCTACATAATTTGCATTTATTACAATTTATTATTGAATTTTCTAGTTCCTCCCATGTTTCAAACATTATTACACCTCATTACACAATCTTCTACTAATTTTATTTTTATATCTTCATCTGTGTTTATTTCTGCTTTTGTACCTATTGGAATAACTGTTTTTCTTTCTATATGTCCAAAATTATTTGATTTTATGATTGAAAATTTATATTCACCATCTAATACATCCATTACGATTTTCTCTAGGGATATTCTGCTTTCATGTTCATAATTTCCTATCCATAGTCCTTTTATTTTATCAAATACTCCGTTTTGTTTCATATAATATAAGTTATTGCTTGTTGCTTCTGGGTCTGTTTCAAATCCTAATTCTTCTAAGAATAAGATTTTATCTGTAAAGTCCAATGAATATTTACCAGCCACCATTCCTCGTGTTAATGAAAGGTTTCCACCTATCAGTTCACCTTCTGCATTTCCTTTTTGAATTGTTATATATTCTTCATTTTCTGGTCCAAACTCTAAACTTCCATCTACAAATCTATTTATTGCTTGTTTATAACTAAAATCTGTTTCATCTGTTGCTATTGTTTTAAAATTTGTTCCGCTAAATGTTACTAGTCCTGTTTTTTCTGTTATCATATTTGTAATTGAAGTTATATCACTATATCCACATATTATTTTAGGATTTTTCTTTATGAGTTCATAGTCTAAATATTCAAATGTACTATTACTGTTGTTTCCACCTTTTGCACACCATATCATTTTCACTTCTTTGTCAGCAAACATTGCATTTATGTCTTCTGCTTTTTCTCTTGCAGTGCTACTATATCCATTTGTGTTTGAAAATATATTTTTTGAATATTTTACTTTAAATCCGCTTCTTTCTACTATTTCTTTTGCTCTATTTAATTCATCTATATTGTCTCCAATTATTGGGCTTGATGGTGCTACAACTCCTATTGTATCACCTATTTTTAATTTTGATGGTAATAATTTTGGTAAACTCATACTCTCTCCTTTTTGAGACAGTTGGGACGGTCCTAATTTGTCTCATCTTTTTCGTCTATTTTTGTCGAATTTTATTTGTCTAATTTTAATGATATTAGTGCTGTATTTAATCCATACCCTTGTTTTTCTACTCTAAAAGAATGAATCAAATCTTTATTACACACACTGCATAATCCACTATCAATGATATTCTCTGTTTTTAAACCTGCCTTTTCCAATATAATCTTGTTAATTAAAACAGTATCAATATTCCACTTTTCTTTATCTTTTTGTTTTTCCATTATATCAGTATTTTTACTTATATTCAAATCTTTAAACTCTTCTTCAAATAAATCTTTTACATCTTTATCAACTTCAAAGTGACATTTTCTAATACTTGGACAAATGCAGCAAATAATATCTTCTGTTTTGCATCCAAATTCATTTACCATTTTTCCAACTGTTTTTACTGAAATTCTTTGCAATGTTCCTTTCCATCCAGAATGTGTATTTGCGATTGTTTTTGTTACTGGATCAAAGAATAACAATAATATACAGTCTGCATTTGTAGTTGATAGTACTAGATTTTCTTTTTGTGTTATAATTCCATCTGTTCTACTATATTCTTCTAAATTTATATCTGGAAAATTTTGATTAATTTTCTCATTTGCAATTGCGATATTGTCTGTATGCTCTTGATTTGTTTTTACTACATTTTTGTAATCAACATTTATTGCATTACATAAATTTTCATAATCTTGCATTGCCTTTTTGAATTCTTGTTCTGGCAATTGTTGTTTATTTACTCTTGCTGTTCTAAAATTAACATCTATTCCTATTGAATATGCATGTGTTATTACATCACCATATTCTAATAATTTTCTAAATTGTAAATATTGTACTCCATTTTTGTTGATGTGCACAACATTTTCGTTACTTAAATCTTTCAATATTTTCTCCTTTTTTGAGACAAGTGGGACAGTGCAAATTTGTCTCATTTATTTGTCGATTTTTGTCGTATTTATTATTTTCTTTTATATAGTTAAATTTAAACGACTTTAATCGACATTTACTAACAAATTTTGTGAGACATTTTAAGACTGTCCCACTTGTCTCATTTTTCTAATTATATCATCTTTTGACTTTTTGTCTATATAATTATAACTATTCCCACAAATTCTAGTATCAAAACCACAAATAGCCTTATAAGAGCAATAATCACAAGGCTTTTGGCCTTTTTTATTATATGGTTTTATATTAATATTTCCAGTCAAAATCTCTTTTGCAATTTGTTTAATAGTTCTGTAAATATAATTTTGCAAAATTTCAAACTCTTCTTTATTAACACCACTTGTTTTTCCTTCTGATATATCTCCTGATTTTGTTATTGTTGCTGGCACCAATTTTGATGTTCCTGATTCTAGGTTTTTGTCATGCATTTTTATTACCTTTACATCTGCTAATATCAAGCCTTTCATTTTGAAGTTTTTTCTAAGTTCTTCTTCAATTTGCTCTTCTGTTATTTTTTTGTCTGCTTTTATCATTTGTTCTAACAAACTAAAATATAAAACTCCTGCAGGCAATAAATCTTCTTCTTTGCACACTGCATCCATATATGTTAATAACTGAATTTGCAATCCTGCATAGACTTCATTTAAATCAATATTTTTTGCAGATGATTTGTAATCTATAATTCTTAGGTATTTCCCATCTTCTGAATTCGCCGTGTCTATTCTGTCTATTTTTCCTATAATTTCAACCTTTTTTCCATCATCTAATTGTATTAAAATTGGTTTGTATTTTCCTTTTTTGCCAAATTCAATTTCTGTTCCCTCTATGTCAAACTCGCTATATACAAGTCCTTCAATTATGTATTTTAGTGCTTTTGCGACTATTCTTTTTAATCTTTTTACAAGGACTTTGTATTTTGGTGTTGCAACAAATGTATATTTTTTGCCCATATCTAGTTTTTCCTCTACAACATCATCTACTAGGCTTTGCACTTTTTCTTCATCTGTTACTAATTCTGGCAGACTGATATTTTCATTTTTTACTTTTTTGAAAAATTCGTCTATTGTTTCGTGCATAAATGAACCTGTGTCAAAATTTTGAACTTTCAATTCTTCTTTTTCTTTTAGTCTTAAGCCATATTTCAGATAATATGAAAATGGACATTGTGCAAATTTTTCTAATTTTGATACACTTGCATTTAATGTGTTTCCATATAATTTTTCTATTGTTTCTTTATTGATATTCTCTGGAATATTTGTATAATCAATTCCTTGCAAATCTTGTTTCACTTTTGAATACCACTCATTTTGATTTTTATAATATTCATAAATTGTATACCAAATATCGTCTATTTTATTTCCATTTTTTAGTTCTGATACGTTTTCTAAAAGTTCTTGATATGTCATGTTTTTGTTTGTTATTTCATAATTTTTGTTGATTACATCACTTTCTTCTTTTAGTTCTGGAAATAACTTTTTAATTTTATTTATCATCATTGATGGTCTTAGTGATTTTCCTTCTGTTTCTGATGATGCATATGATAAATATAATTGTTTTTCTGCTGTTGTGAATGCTTTATAAATATTAAAGTTTTCTTCATATAGATTTTCTATTGTTCCATTTGCAAGTTCAATTCCATCTTGTTTTAAAATTTCTCTGTCTTTATCACCGAAAAAACCTTCTGCTTTATTAATGCTTGGAAAACTTCCATCATTTAGTCCTATTATGAAAATAGTATCTACTTTATGACTTCTTGACCTTTCTACGTCACCTACGATTACTTGGTCTTGTGTTCCAGGTATTTTGCCTAATTCACTATTTTTTAGTCCTGTTTTTAATATTTGCATATATTTTGCAATGCTTAATTTTTCATCTCCAAATATTAAAACCATCTCATCAAATATGTCTAAAATTATTTTATAACTTGCAATATATTCATTTGCTAAATCAATTTGTCCTAACTCTTGCAACTCATTTATTTTTGTGTTTATTTTTTCTTCTATTTGTTGCTCTTGCATAAATTCATATACTGCCTTTGTTGTTTCTTTAACAGTTCCAAAATTACTTTTTAATTTTAATAATGGCTCTATTATTTGTTTTCTTAATCTATTTAGATATTCAATTTCTTCCTTGTTATCGTCATTTATGCCATATGTGAAATCGTTTTTCCACTTATTGTGCTTTATTCCCCATTTTGTACAGTAATTTTCTAATTTGAAAATATCGTCATTTTCTATGTCAAAAAATCCTATTTTTAAGTAATTGAAAACCGCTTCTTTTGAAAAATTGTTACTGAAAATTTCAAATATTGAAAGCAAATATTGAACTATTATGTTTTGGTTCAAATCTCTTTTTTCATCTATAAAAACAGGAATATCATATTGCGCAAAAATACTTCTTATTAAACTTGAATATGTATCAATATTTCTTGTAATAACTGAAATATCTTTATATCTTAATTTTTTATCTCTTACAAGTTTAGTAATTTGTTTTGCAACATTTTCAATTTCTGAGTATTGATTTTTAGCCAAAAACAACTTGATATTTTCTACTTTTTTATCATATTTTTTTGCTCTGTTATTAAAAATATTTTTCTCTAAATATTTCAACTCTTCTGTTTTAAAACGTGGTGAATTGGTTAAATGTATAGGCTCTTCTAACTTTAATTTTTCTTCTTTTACCAAATTCATAATTTTAGAAACTGTAACTTTATTTGGATAAAATATATCTGTATCTGGTTTTAAGCTTGGCTCTAGACTATCAGTACATACTGTTATTGTTACTTGTTTCGCAAGTTTAATGAATTTTTTTAGCACTTCATATTCTTGGTATGTAAAACCAGAAAATTCGTCTATATAAATAAGGCTATCTTTCACAATATCAGTATCTTCAATAATATTGCTTAATATTGTTAATAAGTCCGTATCTTCAATATATTCACCTTGCAATTTTCGCTCAAAATTGCTGTAAATTAAAAACATATCATTTAATTTTGTTTTTAAATATTGGTCATCTGTCTTCTCAACTTCTTGTTGTAAGTCTTCTGGCAAAACGCCATGCTTTTTAAATTCAGTAATTGCTGTCATTGATAAATCAATATTTTCGTCTGATTTACTCAAGAATTTTAGATTATTTTTATTCTCATTTAATATTGAATAAATAAGCATTGACTTACCACATTTTGTTAATTGTGCTTTTGTGTTTCCGCCTAATTCTTGCAATACTCTATGTGCCATTCTTGAAATTGTTAATACCTCTGCATTTATAACAGCTTTTGTGTCAATTGCATACATTAATTTTTTTTCAGCTGTAAATGAGAATTGCTCTGGTGTTATTATATATATTTTCTTTTCTTTTTGTACTAATTTAGCTATTTCATTAAAGCAGTATTCACTTTTTCCACTGCCTGATTTTCCATAAATTATTCGTAAACTCATATTTCTCTCTTTCTTTAACTTTGAGGGATTAAGGGGCCACCACTCTCAATCCCTGTATATGAACCAATTTAAGAACGTCCCCATTGGTTCAACATTGATTCACAGGGATTGAGAGTGGTGGCCCCTTAATCCCTCTTATTTTTCTCTTCTCCAATAAAATAAATATTGTTGAGCAAGTCCTTTAAACTTTCCAAACTTCTCCTCAGCTAACTTTTCAATTTTAACTTTGCTAACCTTGGTTTCGTCCGGTTCTTTTATATATAAATCATTCATTACTCTTCTAACCCAAACATCAATAGGAAAAACATCGAATCTTTTCAACTCTGAAAATAAAAGAATACAATCTGCTACTTTTGGTCCTACTCCTGATAGTTTTAATAGTTCATTTCTTACTTCTTGTGTGTTAGGGTTCTTTTTTAATTTTTCTAAATCCACTTCCTTATTTAATATCATTTGCGTTGTTTCATATAATCTAATATCTCTAAATCCTAACCCAAGATTTCTATAATCTTGAACTGTTACATCCTTTAGTTCTTCACAACTTGGAAAAGTGTAATATTTTTGCCCATTCCACTCAATTTCATCCCCATATTTTTGTGATAATCTTTCTATTATTCCTTTTATTCTTGGAATATTATTGTTTGCTGATATTATAAATGAAATTATTGTTTCCCATAAATCTTGGTTTAATATCCTTATTCCTTCACCGTATTCTATACTTGTTTTTAAATATTCATCTATATTTGATAATCTTATTTTTATTTCTTCATAGTTTGTATTCAGGTCAAAATAGTGCTCAATTAAGTCTTTAATATCTCCTTTACATTTTCCTATAAATATAATATCCTCGTTTTCTTTTTTTACATTTATAATAGCATCCTTTATTACACCTGTATAGCTTCCATCTTCTTGTAAATTCCATCTAAAACATTGCCCACATTCAAATATATCTTTTAATTCAAAGCTCTTTTGATTTTTCAATATTAGTTTCTGTTCTTTCACTATTATCACCAAATTTATTTTATCATTTTTGCTATAATTATTCAATATTTGCTATTGAATTTGGTTCTATTTCGTTATATAATGAAATATATATAAATTATGTTTGGAGATTATAGAATGAATACAAAACTCTCAATGAAAATAAATTTACTTAATTATATAAAGTCTTTTTCAATGCCTGATTATCCTGAATTAAAAATACTTTCTAAAACTTTTTTTAATAATTTATTTTTAAAATTATATAAAAATGATGACCAATATTCTCTTTTATATGGAGATATTGATGGTTTAAGAAAATTAAATGATAGTATTGGATTTGATAAAGCTGATTTGGCTATTGAAGAATTATTAAAAACTGTATTGAATCATTTACCTGATAATGTAATTTCCGCCCGAATGGGTGGTGATGAATTTTGTTTTATTATTCCTGATTTATCAACAAGTGAAACAAGAAAAATCACAAAGCAAATTCACCGATCTCTTGCTTCTAACGAATCTGTGAAAGGTTTAGATATTACATTTGGAGCTTGTGATTCTACTAAATTTGATAATATTAATGATATGTATAATTTTGTAGAAAATAAGGTTAACATGAAAAAACATTCTCATTTGAAATTAAATGAGGATGTTAAAGATATGGAAGATTATAATAAAAAGTTAGATGAATTTATTGATTCTACAATAAAGGAATATATTAAAAATTTTCGATTTTCTTCTAAAAGACATTTCAAACCACAAGATTTAAAAATATTATCATATCCTATTATAAATACTATTACAAATTTGCTAAATGATACTAATGCTAATGAAACTGATATTAATACTATTAATAAGGAATCATATTTAGATGATAACGAATTACAAATAGATTCTGATGTTGCTGCCAAAATATATGATCTTATAATGAGTAATAATACAAATTATGAAGAACTAGATTCTTTATCAATTCGTGATTTAAAATCTGTTAGGAATGATTTAGCAACTGATTCTATTACAGGTGCACATAGCAATGTCTATAGGGACCACTATTTACTTCCTCGTTTTGAAGAAGATGAAGTTCCTTTTAAAATAATTTTAATGGAATCATTGGGTATTAAAATATTAAATTCAATATCTTCTCATGCTAATACTGATTTAAAAATGAAATCTACTTTTGATTTTTTAATTAATGAATTTAATAATGTTATTCCTGAAGATAGTGATATTAAATTATTTCCTATTCATTCAGGCGGAGGTACCTTTGAAATAATAGTACAAAATGATAATTCAAATGTTATAACTCCTGATGTTGTTGATAATATTCTTAATAAAGTTAATTTAGATGAAAATAATATTCAATTATTTGGTACAGTTAAAGATTGTATTGATGTTTCAGATTATAACGATATATATACAGATTTGAATAAAGTCTGTGAAGAAAAAAAGAATAAAATTAAGGATAATCACGACTATTTTATTAGTCCTGATGCCTTAAAATTGATAGATACTTCATTATCATCTGTTGTTAACTTTTTTAAAGTTCAATCTAAAAAATTAGGTATTTATAACGAACATTCTAAGAAAGAATTTTCTAAAAAAATTGTCACTTCTTTATTAGATAATTTTCATGAGCTTAATCTTTCTAATGGTGTATATGAAAAAAATGATTCTGATTATAGTAGATAAATTTTATTTTATATTTTATTTAAATCCCAATCCTACAACTTCTCTTGCATTTGCAATAATAATGAAGCTTTTGGGGTCTATTTTTTTTGCTATTTGCTTTACTCTTGCTACATCACCTCTGGATGCTGCGCACATTAATATTGTTTTGTGTTCATTTGTATACATTCCTTTTCCAAACAATCCTGTTGTTCCTTTTCCAACCTTGTCTCCTATTTCTTCTGATATTTCTTGACTTTTATTTGATATTATGATTACAAGCTTCGTAAAGTATATTCCCTCAAAAATCATATCAATCATCTTTCCCATTAAATATATAGCTATTGCTGAATATAGTCCTATTTCAATCTCTCTAAAAAATAAGACATTTAATCCTACTATTATTGTATCTACTATTATTATTACATTACTTGTTCTTATATCTGAATTATACTTTTTTACAAGCAAACTTATTAAATCCGAACCACCTGTTGATGAATTTGCTTTTAGTATTATTGCAGTACCTAATCCTATTATAATTCCCCCATATATACATGCTAAAAATCTATCTTGTGTTAATGGTGTTAACTTATCTAAAATATCTATAGATAATGAAAATGTTATTGTACCTATAATTGATTTTATAAAGAAGCTTTTTCCAAGTTTATATCCTGCAAATAAAAATAATGGTATATTAAAAGCTAGTATTGATATTCCCATTGGTATTTTTAAGAAGTAGTATAATATTGTTGCAATTCCTGCAAAACCTCCTGATGATAATTGGTTTGGTAGTAAAAACAACGATGTTGCTACTGCCATTATAAATGCACCTACTATTGTCTCAATTATTTCTATTAAAATATTTTTTACATTTTTCCATTCTATCGACATAAAAATCACCTAAAATCCAAATAATAATTATTACTTATTATTTATAATTTTAAGTGATTTTATACAGTATTAATGATTGTATTTTAATCTTTTATTTTTACTTTTTCTTTGTTTTCTTCTTCTAAAAAGTCATTATATTTTTTAGTAATTTCTATTTTAGATTTTCCTTGTTTTATTTTTTTATCTTGTTTAACAATTAAATCAATTTCATATGTATTTTGTAATTTTATGATATTTTCCTTTTTATGTCCAATTACATTGTTTACATCTACTGGATTTACTGTGATTTCTGCTTCTTTAACTTTCGCATTTAACTTTTTAATTTTTTCTACTATTGCATCATACCACATACTTGATTCTACTAGTTGGCCAAATGCTGGATGAAATGGTCCAGCAACCACTTCGCTTCCTTTATTTTGTGGGTTGCATATTTCATCTGTATTTTGAAGTCCAACTCTTATTACTTCTATTTTTTTATCTGTAAACATTCTTACTAATTGTTTGCATATTTCTACTGCTTGTACTACAGATAGTGGTTCATATATACCTTCATTATATTCTTTTTCTAGTTTTGTGCCTTTTATAACTAAAACCGGATATATTCTTATCATTTTAGGTTTTAATTTTATTAATGCTTTTGCTGTATTAATTTCATCAATTCTTGTACTTTCTGGTAATCCAACCATCATTTGATGACCTAAATTAAATCCATACCATCTTATTAATTTAGATGCTTTTTCTACATCTTTAAATGTATGTCCTCTGTTTGCTCTTCCCAAAATGTAGTCGTTTGCTGATTGAACTCCTAATTCTATTGTTTTTACTTTATATTTTTTTAATCTTTTTAATATTTCTTTGTTTATATAATCTGGTCTGGTTGATATTCTTATACTATCAACTTGTCCTTTTTCTATATATTCATATGCTGTTTGTAATAATTCTTCTTGAACATTTTCATTAATTCCTGTAAAACTACCTCCAAAAAAAGCTATTTCTTTTTTTGCTTCTTTGTCTTTTATGTTTTCTAAAAAACTATCTATTATTTTTTTAGCTTCTTCTTTTGTTATGTTTTTCTTTTGTCCACTTATAGATTTTTGATTACAAAATATGCAATCATTTGGACAACCTAAGTGTGGCACAAATACTGGAATTATATATTCTTTGTTCATACCTTTCCCCTTTCAAGAGCTTTTTGTGCTGCTTTCATTTCAGCTTCTTTTTTACTTTTTCCTACTCCAGTTGCTAATTTTTTTCCATTTAAGCTTACTTGTGCTTCAAATGTTTTATCATGGTCTGGTCCTGTTTCTTTTATAATTTTATATTCTATTTTTACGTCTCCATTTTTTTGTAGTTCTTCTTGCAATACTGTTTTATAGTCCTTTTCTCCTACATGTTTTGTTGCTATTTCAATTTCATCTTTTAAGTTTTCAATAATGAATTTTTTTGCTGGTTCTAATCCACCATCTATAAACATTGCAGCAATTACTGCTTCAACACTATCTGCTAATATAGCTGGTCTTTTCTTTCCTCCTGTCATTAATTCTGATTTTCCTAGATATAAGTAATCACTAAAATTATGAATTGTTGCTATTTTATATAGGCTTTTTTCACATACTACCGTTGCTCTAACTTTAGTCATTTCTCCTTCTTTTAGGTTTGTGTATTTATTATACATATATTCACTTGATACGAATTCTAATATACTGTCTCCTAAGAATTCTAGTTTTTCGTTACTTTGTATTCCATGTTCGTATGCATATGATGTGTGTGTTAATGCATTTTGTAATAATTTTTTATCTTTGAATGTGTATTTTATGTTTTGTTCTAGTTTTGTTAAATTTTTTGTTTCCATTTTTATCACCTTTCGTATATATTATATACTATTTTCCAGATTTTGCAAGTGATTTTTGTTTATTATCTCTTACTCAGCTATAACAATATTACATTTGAATTTTAAAAGCCAATTCTGCATTTTTTGCAAAATTGACTTTTTTATTATTTCATCATATCATCCACTAAAATTGCTACTTCATAGTTGTTATCCAAAAATGCTATTTGCACATATCCATTGTTGGTATTTTTACTACTTGATTTGCTATTTTTTCCATCAAGAATTATTCCGTTTATAAATTTTTTATTTGAATAATGTATACTTTGCCCTGTATGAATTATATTTTCTGATGTAGAATCTTTTGAAATTGCATTACATCCTTCGTATCCAGAAACATATGAGGAACCTCCAGCTCCTGCTTCAGCACCATCCGCATAATTACTTGTTGTACCACCGTAATATCCACCTCCGGCTCCACCTACACCATCGTTTTTTCCTGTTCCATATCCATCTTGTCCTATTCCAAATTTATATCCTGATGTTTGAGTTCCAGGCACTGATATTTTTCTATTTGTTAATCCTTCTAATCCTCCTCCGGCTCCACCTTCTGTTTCCCATGATGCTCCACCGCCACCCGCGGCAACCATTATTCTTGATTTTAAACTTTCAAAATCATTCCATTCATTTGCAACTAGTCTTATATCTGTAGCTCCTCCTCCTGCTCCTGCTGTTTCATCATCTTCATGATCCCATGTTCCAAGTCCACCACCATTATATCCATTTTGTGAATCTTTTCCTACAGTAGCATCTTCTCCATGTCCACCTACATAAATATAAATCTTTTCTCCTTTTTCGAGATAAATTATTCCTGAAGTATATCCACCTGTTCCTCCGTTAGCTCTTTGTCTTCCATTACCTACTGAATATCCTCCGTCTGCTCCCCAACATTGAATTTTATGGTATCCTGTTTCTTTTATTTCATATTCTTGGTAGTTTCCTGTGTAATTAAATTCTGTTTTTGTATATCCAATATTTTCTTTAAATTTATCTCCATAGAATGTAATTGTAGTATGCCCATCTAGCCCCTCTTTTGACCCTATTTCGGAATTATTTCCATCTAATATTACTGAATATAAAAATCTTTTATTTGAATAATGTATGCTTTGCCCTGTATGAATTATATTTTCTGATGTAGAATCTTTTGAAATTGCATTACATCCTTCGTATCCAGAAACATATGAGGAACCTCCAGCTCCTGCTTCAGCACCATCCGCATAATTACTTGTTGTACCACCGTAATATCCACCTCCGGCTCCACCTACACCATCGTTTTTTCCTGTTCCATATCCATCTTGTCCTATTCCAAATTTATATCCTGATGTTTGAGTTCCAGGCACTGATATTTTTCTATTTGTTAATCCTTCTAATCCTCCTCCGGCTCCACCTTCTGTTTCCCATGATGCTCCACCGCCACCCGCGGCAACCATTATTCTTGATTTTAAACTTTCAAAATCATTCCATTCATTTGCAACTAGTCTTATATCTGTAGCTCCTCCTCCTGCTCCTGCTGTTTCATCATCTTCATGATCCCATGTTCCAAGTCCACCACCATTATATCCATTTTGTGAATCTTTTCCTACAGTAGCATCTTCTCCATGTCCACCTACATAAATATAAATCTTTTCTCCTTTTTCGAGATAAATTATTCCTGAAGTATATCCACCTGTTCCTCCGTTAGCTTTTCGACTTCCATTACCTACTGAATATCCTCCGTCTGCTCCCCAGCATTGAATTCTATAGTATCCACTTTCTTTAATTTCATATTCTTGGTAATCCCCTGTATAATAAAATTCTATTTTTTCTCCATATTTTGGTATTTCGCCTGTTTCATTATCTATTTTCTTTATACTTGATATTTCAAAATTATTATCTATTATAAATTTATAGTTTTTATATATTACATATATTTTATTTACATTTTCAAATTGTTCATCTTCACTATTTTCATTCGAATCTGAATCTACCGATACAATATATTTATTTTCTGTGTCGTTTTTTAGACTTATTGCTATATCTTTCAATGATGCTTGTCCCTTTTTTTCTAGTTGAATTTCGTTCACTTTTAATTTTAATTCTTCAAGTGCTTGACTTTTCAATGATTTCTCTTTGCTGTTAATAACTTTCGATAATAATCCGTTGCTCCTTATTTCATTAATGGTTACCCCTGCTAAAATTAACAATATAATTATGTTTAGTATGTTATTGATGGTTAGGCTGTTTTAAATCAGACTGAATATTC
>CAYQBQ010000013.1:0-14690 GCA_964415805.1 uncultured Clostridium sp. | reverse complement strand
AAAATAAATTCATGATTTTAGTAAAAAGTTTTCCTACAAAAAATTTATGCTATCTGACAGTTTTAGAAAACTTGACAAATTTATAAATTAATTATATACTGTACATCGAAATTATGCAGATTGAATATAATAATATGAGGAGTAAGAAAATGAAAGCAAGAATGAATATAAAAAGCATAATAATGATAATGGCAGTAATATGTTTAGCAAGTATGTTTTTTATAAATATATGTTTTGCTGCTAATACAGGAAAGATTACAACAGAAACAGCAAGACTTAGAGAACAACCACAAACAGATGCTAAAGTTTTGGAACTTGCATCATTAGGTGATGAAGTTGAGATAATAGAAGAAGTTGATGGTTGGTATAAAGTTAAATATAAAAATATAACAGGCTATTTAAGAAAAGACTTAATAGAAGTAGATAGTAAAAAAGAAGACAAGACAACGACTGTAGAGACAAGTAATAATGAAATGGAAAATGTACAAGTAGATAATACAAGTACAGAAACAAGCAATACTGTATCTGAAGAAATTGAGTTAGAAAAAGGAAAATATAAATTATTAGAAAATACAAAATTAAAAGTTATTCCTTTAATAAGCTCAATTGAATTAGATGAAGTAAATAAGGATGTAGAAGTAGAAGTTACGGAGATTTTAAATGATTGGGCAAAAATAAAAACACCTGAAGGAAAAGAAGGATGGGTTCTAAGAAAAAGAACAGCATCAACAGGAGAAGTTGTTGTATTATTTGGATTACTTGAAGATACAGAAACAACTACAAAAAATGAAGCTCCAACAGATACTAATATAACAAGTAACAATGAAAAATCTGAAAATGAAACAGAGAATAAAACAGAAAATAAAACAAAAATTATGTACGTAAATTCACAAACTACAAATTTAAGACAAAAAGCTGATAAAACATCACAGATAATAAAACAAGTATCAATAAATACACAAGTAACTGTAATATCAACAAATAATGGATGGGCTTATGTTGATGTAAATGGAACAAAAGGATATATTGCAGAAACTTTATTATCAAGCTCTAAACAGGAAACGTCAAGAGGTACAATGACAGAGAGAGATTCAACAGATGTTAAAACTGAAACTAAAACTCAAACAGCATCATCAAATACGGAAACGACAAAGGAAACAACTTCATCACAGACAGGAAGTTCTGTTATATCATATGCAAAACAGTTTTTAGGAAGTAAATATGTGTATGGAGGAACAACAGCAAGTGGATTCGACTGTTCTGGATTTACACAATATGTATACAAACATTTTGGTGTTACACTAAATAGAACAGCTGCAGCACAATATAGTAATGGTACATCAGTAACTAATTTACAAGCAGGGGATTTAGTAATGTTTGGAAAATCAGGAATAAATCATGTTGGAATATATATTGGGGGAAATACATTTATACATGCAGCAAATCCAGGTAGGGGTGTAACAACAGATACTCTTGCAAGTGGATATTATAAAACAAATTATGTAGGTGCAAGAAGAATTTTAAATTAGGAGGTAAACTTGAAAAGACCAATTCTTATTGCAGTTATAGGATATATAATAGGTATAATAGTGGGACTATACTTTAATAAAAGTATAGTCTTAATTTATATCCCGATAATTGCATTATATTTTATTTATAAATTTTGTAATAAAGCAAAAAAAGAAAAATTTAAATTATTATCAATAAAAAGATATTTTAGATATATAAAAATTTATTTAAATTCAAAAGTAATACTAATTGTAATTATTAGTTCATTAGTTTCAAATACAATTGTAATATTTCAAAATAAAAATTATGAAAGAATATACAATAATTTATCAGTCGAGGAAAATTTAAATCTTACAGGAATAATCATAGGAGAAAAACAAGAAAAAAGATATTATAATAAATATATTGTAGAAGCGAAATACAATAATAAAAATCTTAAATTATATATATATACCAAAAAAGATATTGAATTAAATTATGGAGATAAAATTGCATTTTCAGGAACATATACAAGACCTGAGAAACAAAGAAATTATAAAGGATTTGATTATTCACAATATATAAAACAATTAAAAGTATATGGAACAATAAGGTGCGAAAAAATACAGTTTATAAAAAATAATCAAGGAAATGGAATTTTCAAAATATCAAATCAAATTTTAGAGAGAATAGTTTCAAGAACTAAAAAAGTTTTAAATGAAGAGACTGCCTCAATTTTGTTAGGATTGATTTTAGGTAATAAAACAGATATTGATGAGCAAACACAAGACGATTTTAGAAATGCAAGTATGTCACATATTTTAGCGATTTCAGGAATGCATGTTGCATATGTACTTTTAGGGATAAATTTTATTTTTAAAAAGTTATTTGGCAAGAAAAATACAGAAATTATAAGTATTTTCATTCTAATATTTTATATGTTTATAACAAGTTTTTCACCATCAATTGTAAGAGCTGGAATAATGGGAATAATTTTGATTTTTTCAAAGTTAATTTATAGAAAAAATGATATATATAATACTATATCAATATCATTGTTTTTAATTTTAATTTATAATCCATTTTTAATTCAAAATTTAGGGCTTCAGTTATCATATGGTGGAGTTATTGGGATAGTAATTTTTAATAGACATATTTTAAACATTTTAAAAAATATCAATGTAAAAAATAAAATATATAAGTATAAAATAAGACCCAAGATTGATAGATATTTAGATAAAATAAAAGAAATTATTTCGGTTTCTATTTCTGTACAATTATTTATATTACCATTAATAACATTGTATTTAAATACATTTTGTCCTTATTTTTTAATATCAAATTTAATTTTAAGTTTTGTTATAGGTCCAGTTGTTATTTTGGGTTTTATATTTATGATTCTAATTTTAATAAATAGTTCAATAGCTAAAATTTTTTCGCCTTTGATTCAAATGGGAATAACGATTTTAAAGTTAATATCTAATATTGGAAAATTACCATTTTCAAAAATCTATGTTGCAACACCTACTATATTTTTAATTTCTATTTATTATTTATTTTTATTCGTATTGTTTCTATGTTACAATATTTATTCTATTAAAAATCCAAGTAAAACACAAATCAGAGTAAAGAATTTAATAGCTTTAATGAAAATAAATTTAAGAAAAAATGGAAAAAAAGTGAGGCTTATAATAATTATCATAATTTTATCATTTTCAGTTATATATTGTATTCCTAAAAATCTAAAAATTTATTTTATTGATGTCGGACAGGGGGATTCTAGTTTAATAATTACTCCTCAAAGGAAAACTATTTTAATTGATGGAGGAGGTAGTAGTAATTCTGATTTTGATGTTGGAAAAAGTACATTAATTCCATATATTTTAGATAGAGGTTTTACTAAGATTGATATAGTTATTATTAGCCATTTTGATCAAGATCATGTTGGAGCAATTCTTACTTTGTTACAAGAATTAAGAGTAGGGAGGGTATATATTTCAAAACAAGCTGAAAATTCAGAGAATTATGAGAAATTTTTAAATATAATAAGTGAAAAAAATATAAAAGTGTATGAGGTAATGGCTGGGAATAAAATACATATTGAAAAAAATTTATATTTAGACATTTTGTGGCCTACAGAAAATTTGATTTCTACAAATGCGTTAAATAATAATGCAATGGTTTTTAATTTACATTATAAAAAATTTAGTATGTTATTTACTGGAGATATAGAAGATGCTTCTGAAAAAGAAATTTTGAAATTATACTCTAAAAATAAAGATTTATTAAAGGCAAATATATTGAAGGTAGCACATCATGGTTCTAAAACATCTAGTACAAGTGAGTTTATAAATGTTGTAAATCCTAAGATTGCTGTTATTGGGGTAGGAAAGAATAATAAGTTTGGTCATCCAAATGAAAATGTGTTAGAAAGATTGAAACAATTGGGGTGTAAAGTTTTTAGAACAGACTTAGGTGGAGAAATTTCAATTGAAGTTAATAGGAGTAGCAAATATAGAACTATATCTATTTACTAATTTTTAATGTATAAACAATAAAAATTTGGTAAATAATAAAAAAAATGGAGGAAATATTATGAAAAAAAGTTGGTTGATAATACTTGTATTAGCTATTATAGTAATAGGGATAATAACAGGGGTATATATCTATAATAGAAATAAAAAAATAGGTAAAAACATTGTGGATAATGAAATAAATATTGTATCTGAAACGATAACAGATGAATGCACAGAGGAATATGAGAAATTAGAAGAACAAGCCAAATTAGAAATAGAAACAAATTCTAGTGAAGAAAAAATTTCGCCAAATTGTTTAATTACTTTAAAAAGATATTATGATGAATGTCAACATACAATAAACGAATATTTAGATATTCCAAAAGATTTAGTTAATGGAACTAAATCTGATTTACAAAGAGAATACCCAAATTGGGAAATACAAAAATATTCAAATAACGAAATAATTTTATATAAGGAATTTAATAGTAATTGCGGTCAACATTTTGTTTTAAGGGATGTTGATGGGAAAATTAATATTTATAAAATAAATGAAAATAATGAAGAGGAATTGTATGAAAAAACTGAAATTTCTGTTGAATATTTAACGGAAACTGACAAGATAGAAATTCAAAATGGTATTAGGGTAAATGGAATAGAAGAATTAAATCAATTAATCGAAGATTTTGAATAAAAAAATGAAGAAAATTAATTTTCTTCATTTTTTTTCTTTTTCTTTTTATTTTTTACAACGACATTTTTTGTTTCTTTATTTAAGTCATCTTTGTTAATAAATCCACCTTGATAAAGACATTTAGCATACATAATAAGTGAAAATACTGTAACCACCAAAGCGATGCAATAAATAACTATATCAAGATAATATAACCAACCTGTAAGATTAAGTTGTTTTATGACTAATGAAACAACAATAGCTAGATAAAATAAGACAGTAGCTAATTTTCCATACCATTTGCTATAAACTACAACATCTTTACCATAAAGAAATGATGCGCCAACTACCATTATTAATTCTTTTAAAACAACAATGGCTAGAATCCAAACAGGAATAATTTTTACGGTAACAAGAGATGCAAGCACAGATATTTGTGTTAGTTTATCTGCTAAAGGGTCCATTAATTTTCCAAAGTTAGAAACAAAATTAAATTTTCTAGCAATAAAACCATCTAAAACATCAGTTAAACCAGAGATAGTAAAAAATATAATTCCTAAAATATAATTTCCTTTAAATATAAAATTTAAAATAATTGGTATAAATATAAATCTTAATATTGTTAATATATTTGGTATATGTTTAAACATCGTTTTTTCTCCTATTAGTACACTTCGAAGGTAAGTGCATTTTCTTTTAAATCTACTTTTATAGTTTGACCGTCAACAACTTCAGAACGAAGAATTTTTTCAGAGATTTCATCTTCGATATATCTTTGAATAGCTCTTCTTAAAGGTCTTGCACCAAATTTAATGTTAGTACCTTTGTCTAATATAAATTGTTTTGCTTCATCTGTTATATTAAATGAAATGTCTTTTTGTTTTAAAGCTTTTATAGTATATTTAAGCATTAAATCCACAATTTGTAATAATTCTTT
This sequence comes from uncultured Clostridium sp., assembly GCA_964415805.1. Classification (GTDB taxonomy): domain Bacteria; phylum Bacillota; class Clostridia; order TANB77; family CAG-508; genus CAG-269. Next base: position 9,076 of record CAYQBQ010000013.1, on the reverse strand, counting down.
TTGATTTAGAGAGTCAAATACAATGATTTCATCTACTCTGTTTAAAAATTCAGGTCTAAATACTTCTTTTAGACTGTCTTCAATCTTAGATTTATCAACAGTTTGTTTTCCAAATCCAATTGAATTATTATTTAAATTTGAACCTGCATTTGATGTCATAATTATAATTGTATTTGCAAAACTAACAGTGTTACCTTGTGAATCTGTAAGCTTTCCGTCATCCAATACTTGTAATAAAATATTGAATACGTCAGGATGTGCTTTTTCGATTTCGTCTAAAAGAATGATTGAGTAAGGTTTTCTTTTAACTTTTTCAGTTAATTGTCCTGCATCATCATATCCAACATATCCTGGAGGTGCACCTATTAGTTTTGATGTAGAATGACTTTCCATGTATTCAGACATATCGATTCTTATAATAGAATCTTCAGAACCAAACATTTCATATGCAAGTGATTTTGCAAGTTCTGTTTTACCAACACCTGTAGGACCTACAAATATAAATGAAGGTGGTCTTTTTTCGTTTTGAAGTCCAGCTCTATTTCTTCTAATTGCTCTAGAAACACTATTTACAGCTTCTTCTTGACCGATAACTCTTTTGTGAAGATTTGTTTCAAGATTTAGAAGTTTTTGAGTTTCTGCTTCAGTAATTTTTTTAACAGGTATTTTTGTCCAACTTTCAATAACTGTTGCAATATCTTGTACAGTTAGGTTTTTTAATTTCATTTTTTTATTTAATTTATCAATGTTCTCCATAATTTGACATTCACGAGTTTTTAAATCAGCTGCTTTTTGGAAATCTTCTGTTGTATCAGATTCTGATTCTGTAACTTCTTCTTTTTCTGCTTGGACTTTTTCTAGTTCTTGTTTTAATATTTCAAGCTTAAATAAATCTTTATTTTCTAGATTAATTCTAGAACAAGCTTCATCTAATATATCAATGGCTTTGTCTGGTAAGAACCTGTCATGAATGTATTTTTCAGACATTATAACAGTTTGTTTAATAACATCTGTTGATATTTTTACTTTGTGATATTCTTCATAATATTTTTTAATTCCTTCAAGAATTTTTATAGAATCGTCGATATTTGGCTCTTCTACTAAAACTTGTTGAAATCTTCTTTCTAAAGCTGAATCTTTTTCAATGTATTTTCTATATTCTGTTAAAGTTGTAGTACCAATTAATTGAATTTCTCCGTTTGATAATGCTGGTTTTAAAATATTTGCTGCATTCATAGAATGTTCACCATCGCCAGCTCCTATTATATTATGGATTTCATCAATAACTAAAATGATGTTACCATATTCTTTACATTCGTCAATAATTCCCTTCATTCTTGATTCAAATTGTCCTCTAAATTGAGTACCGGCAATTACAGCAGTCATATCTAAAAGATAGACTTCTTTGTTTAAAAGTTTTGCAGGTACATTTTGGTTTGCAATTTTTATTGCTAAACCTTGAGCAATGGCTGTTTTACCAACACCTGGTTCTCCAATTAAACAAGGGTTATTTTTTGAACGTCTATTTAATATTTGAACAATTCTTTGTATTTCTTTGTCTCTACCTATAACTAAGTCTAGTTGATTATTTTTAGCTTTGTTTGTTAAGTTTGTTCCGTATGTGTCTAAATATTTTTTCTTTTTATTTTGTTTTGATTCTTTCTTTTTATCATTTTTTACTTGTTTTTTATTGTTTTGTTTATTTTCACTGCTTTCATTTTTGTTTTGTGAAAACATATTAGAAAAGATTGAGCCCAATGGTATTGCGGCTCCTGAAATTTTAGGGTGTTCTTCATCAAATTCATTATTTCCGTCGTCATCTATATCACCAAACGTAATAGCTCCCTCTATATTATTTAGATTATTTAAATCAAGATTTTCAGCAAAATCTTTGAAGATATTTTCTAATTGTTTATTCATATCTGCTAAATTGATTTTATCTTTAGATAAAAAATCTTGTTGATTAGCTAATACTTCAGTTGCATTTATTCCTTTTTTCTTAGCACAATTATAACATAAACCTTCCATTGTGCTTTTTCCATTATCTATTTTTTCATAAAAAAGTATTGCTGGATTTTTCTTACATTCTGAACATATCATAACTTTCTAATTCCTCATTTCTGTATTTTTTCAATATTATATATAATACCTCAAAACAATTAAATAGTCAAATGTTTGACTATAATTTATTAAAATGCTATAATGTTTTATAGCGAAAATTATTAATAGGAGAACAAGAATGAATGTAAGACTACCAGAAAAAGAAAAATTAAAGAAAAGAACAATTACAATTTATATAGTTCTTTTGATTATTTGTATATTGGCAGTAGTTGTTGTTGTAGGAGTTCAGATTTTGGGGAATGATGTTGTAAATAATTTATTTGGTATAAATAAATTAGTAAAGAGAACTGAACAAGAAGAAGCAGAGTTAAAAGCAAATTTTGAGAACATATTTGATAATAAATTTGATGATATTAAAAATTATGAAGTTCAAAAGATGAAAAATGATAAAGATATTGTATACACAAATTATTATAAAGAAGAAAAAAATAATAAATATGAAATGAATGTAAACTTACCATATATAAATATAAAAAACAAAGTTGTTCAAAATTTTAATCAAGAAATATCAAGTACATTTGAAGCTAAGGCAGAAGAAATAATAAAAGACACAGATAAGAAAGTTATATACACAGTTAAATATAAGGCAAATATAGAAAATGATATATTATCATTAGTTATTTATTCGGATTTAAAACAAGATTCGTCTGCCCAAAGAGTTATAATTCAAACTTTTAACTTTAATTTAGAAGACAATAAAGAACTAACTTTAGATGATGTTATAAAAATATATGACTTAAATAAGAATGAAGTTCAAGATAAGATAGACAAAGATATAAAACTTGAACAAAAAAAATCAGAGGATTTGATGGGGTTAGGATATAATGTTTTTTCTAGAGATTTAAAAAGCGAAATTTATAAAGTGGAAAATGTTAAAGAGTATTTTATATATAATAATAATATTTATGTTATATTTGCTTATGGGAATGAAAAGGCAACAAGTGAAAAAGATATTGTAATAATATAAAAAGAAACTAGTGAAAAACTAGTTTCTTTTTGAAAATAAAAGGGGATGTTTTTTTATTTAAGTCAATTGTTATTGACTATGGTTGCATTATAATAATCATTTTTGTCCATTGTGTGAAATTAGAGTGAAGAAATTATTAATTTTATAAAATTAAGGCTGTTCGCCTAATGTTAAAGTAATTTCCTTTTCTGAACCATCTCTATTAATTTTTAATTTCATACTATCTCCAATTTGGTGAGAATTTTTAATCTCATTTAATTCATCCATTGTTGTAATAGATTTTCCATCGGCTTCAATAATTACGTCTCCTGATTTTAATCCACCTTTTTCAGCAGAAGAGAAATCCTCAACAGATTTAACGTAAATACCAACAACTAAATTATATTTTTTTGCTGTTGATTCATCTAAATCAATACCAGATATTCCTATAAAAGGTCTTTTAACTTTGCTATATTGAATTAATTGAGATGTAATGTCTGTTGTTGAATTTATTGGAATTGCAAAACCAATACCTTCTATACCTGTTCCGGATAATTTTAATGTATTAATACCAATAACTTTTCCTTCACTGTTAACTAAAGCTCCACCACTGTTTCCAGAGTTTATTGCAGCATCTGTTTGAATACATTTATATGTTTTTCCATCTGAATCTGTAATTTTTCTGTTAACCGCACTAACGATACCAGTTGTTACAGTACTTGTCATATTTACTGGATTTCCTACAGCCATTGCAAATTGACCAACTTTTACATCATCTGAATCAGCAAATTCTGCTTTTGTTAAACCATTTTTTTCAATTTTTATGACAGCTAAATCAGTTTGTTCATCTTGTCCTACAATTTTTGCTTCATATTCTGTTTCGTCATTAAATAATGTTACAGAAACTTTTGTTGCTTCTGATATTTGATAGTATGAGCTTGATTCAGAAGAACTTGATGATACCACATGGTTGTTTGTTAAAATATATCCATCTTCACTTATTATAATTCCTGAACCAGAAGCTGTTGCTGTAGAAGTTCCTCCGTTACCAAAGAAAGAAGGTGTATTTACTGTGTATTCGATTTTTATTCCAACTATAGATGGTAATATCTTATTTGCAGCATATACAGCTGTGTCTGAGTAATTTTCTAATGATGTTTGTTTAATATATCCATCTGACTGTGTTGAATTATTATTTGTAGTGCTTATTGAGGAATTTGTATTTCCTATTATTTTTGTTCTTATCGATGGAATACCAAAACATGTTCCTATTACAACAGAACATCCAAGTATTCCACTAACAAATGGTAATATAACACTTTTTCCGAATCCAGAGTTGTTTTTTGATGTTTTATTATAAGATGTTGATCCTGTTACGGGGATTGCTTTGAATTTCTCTTCTTTTTTTTCATTTTCATCCATTTTATGTGCCTCCTAAAATTTCTTTTTATGGTTATATAATAACCTAATTCTGTATTAGAATACAATATATTTGTGAAAATTATGTGAAAAAAATGTAATTGTTTGTTATTATTCAACTGTAACAGATTTTGCTAAGTTTCTAGGTTTATCAACATCTAACCCTTTTTCCTTAGAAATATGATAAGCAAGTAATTGAAGAGGTATAACTGATAAGATAGGAGAAACAAAAGAATTTGTTTCAGGAATATCAATTACAACATCAAACATACTTTTATCAATATCTTGGTTAGAAACAACCAAAGTTTTAGCACCACGAGTAATAACTTCTTGAATGTTACTTACAGTCTTCTTAACTAAATCGGGTACTGTTAAAATACTAATAACAGTAATTCCATTTTCAATAAGAGCGATAGGGCCATGTTTTAATTCACCTGCAGCATAGCTTTCAGAGTGAATATAAGAAATTTCCTTTAATTTTAATGATCCTTCTCTTGCTACTGTTTCATCAATACCTCTACCAAGGAAGAATACATCTTTTTCTTGATAGATTTTTTTTGCAAAGTCTTTTATAGTATTATTACATTTTAGGGTTTCTTCAATCTTTTTAGGTAATTCTATAATATCTTTTTTTAGATTATTTAAAAATTCTGTACTAGAACTCTCTAAAATTTCAGCAAAATATATAGCTAAGATATTTATTAAAATAACTTGAGATGTATATGCTTTTGTTGAAGCGACTGCTATTTCTGGGCCGGCATGTGTGTATATAGAATAATCAGCTTCTCTGGTTATAGAACTTCCAATTACATTTGAGATGGCAAGTGTTTTTGCACCTTTTTCTCTAGAAAGTTTTAATGCTGCAATAGTATCTGCAGTTTCTCCTGATTGAGAAATAAATATACACAAAGTTTTGTCATCTATAATAGGATTTCTATATCTAAATTCGGAAGCAATATCTATTTCAACTGGTATTCTACAAAGTTTTTCAATAGTGTTTTTTCCACTTAGACCAGCATGCATTGCTGTACCACATGCTACTATATAAATTTTGTTTAAACTTGATAGATATTCTTTAGTGAAGTCGAGCTCATCAAATTCACATTTTGAATTTATATTTACTTTTGCTCCAATTGTTTCTCTTATTGCAGTTGGTTGTTCATAAATTTCTTTTAACATAAAATCATCAAAACCATCTTTTTCAGCAGCTGATGCATTCCATTCTATTGTTTGAGTTTCCTTCTTTATTTCATTTAAATCTTTATCATAAAATTTAGCAGAATTATTTGTTAATAAAACAAATTCTAAATCATTTAAAAGATAAAAATCTCTTGTATAAGAAAGAATAGCTGGAATATCAGATGATAAATATTTTTCGTCTTCACAAGTTCCTATAACTAAGGGGCTATCTTTTCTTACAACTATCATATTATCAGGGTAAAGACTTGAAATAACTTCAAGTGCAAAACTTCCTTTTAAATCTAAACAAGTATTTTTTACAGCTCTTAAAAATTTTAAGTCATCATTTTTAGTATCTTTTGTAATGTAATAATGTATTAAGTTAGGGATAACTTCTGTATCTGTTTGAGAATAGAAAGTATATCCTTTATCAGCTAAAAATTTTCTTAATTCATTGAAATTTTCAATAATTCCGTTATGAACTACACTAAACGTTTTTGAATTATCTTGATGTGGGTGAGAGTTTTCTTTTGATGGTTTTCCATGTGTTGCCCATCTTGTATGAGCAATACCAATAGTTCCTTCTAATTTATCAATTCCGTCTAAGTTTGATAAATTTTTAACTCTTCCTTTATCTTTCATAATTGATAATCCTGATTTTTCTATTGTTGAAACACCGGCTGAGTCATAGCCTCTGTATTCCAATCTAGTTAAACCTGCCAATAAAATAGGGCAAGCTTTTTTTGTTCCTATGTAACCTACAATTCCACACATAGTAATTCCTCCTTATAAAATTAAAATTTCTGGAATTGAAAGTATGCAAACTTAAATATATTAATTTCTGTTCTAATATTACTATTAGTTTTTAATTAATACTGATGACTTTAAGTAAAAGCCACTAGAGCATCCGCCGAATTTTTCGATAACTCTAGACCTCGTCAACCATCTGAAACTAGTGGTCCTGGCGCTTATAAGTTTAATTCCTTTCTTGATATTTTTTTATGCATCTTTCAAAACTACAGTATTATATTACATCAAATGTATAAATTGTGCAAGTACTATAAAAAGAGTATTTATATTCTTGATTTTATTTATAATAATAATATATAATGTTAATAAAGAGAATTTTGAATAGGAGTAGACATGTTTAATATAGAAGAAGAGTTAAAAAAACTACCAGGAAAACCTGGAGTATATGTAATGCATGATAAAGATGACAAAATAATCTATGTAGGAAAAGCTGTTTCATTAAAAAACAGAGTAAGGACATATTTCAGAAAAACAAACAAAACAGAAAGAATAAAAAAGATGGTAAGCTTAATAGACCATTTTGAATATATAGTAGTTGATAATGAAGCAGAAGCATTAATTTTGGAATGTAACTTAATAAAGAAAAACAGACCCAAATTCAATGTTTTATTAAAAGATGATAAAACATATCCATATATCAAAATAGATGTAAAATCAGACTATCCAACTGTGGTAATAACGAGAAGATTAATAAATGATGGAGCAAAGTATTTTGGACCATATGCTAATCCAGGTGCAGCTAAAGAAATGCTTGATTTTATAAAGCAAAAATACAAAATACGTCAATGTAGAAATTATCAAAATAGAACAAGACCATGCTTGAATTATCATATAAAAAGATGTTTAGCACCATGTATGGGTTATGTAACACCAGAAGAATATAAAAAACAAATTGATGAAATAATTGATTTGCTAGAGGGAAAAACAGATAAAATATTAAAAGAACTAGACAAGCAAATGCAAGAAGCATCAGAAAAGTTGGATTTTGAAAAGGCAGCAGAATTAAGAGACAGAAAACTAGCAATAGAAAGAGCATCATCAAAGCAGAAGGTATCAAATATTTCAGAGAACAACATAGATGTTATTGGTTTATATAAATCAGAATTAGAAGTTTGTATAGAAATATTTTTTGTACGTGGAAGCAAAATGATAGGAAGAGAACACTACTTTTTCCCAGAATTGAAAGACATGGAAGATAGTGAAATCTTATCAGGATTTATAAAACAATATTATTTGGAGAATCCTAATATACCAAGTAAAATAATGTTAAGAGAAGAATTGCCTGAAAAAGAGGTGATAGAACAATGGTTATCCACAATTTTAGGAAAAAAAGTGGAATTAAAGAGTCCTAAAAAGGGTGAAAAACTTAGATTTGTAGAGATGGCAGAAAATAATGCAAAAGTTACGTTAGAGAATAAAGAGAAGGATAAATCTGAAATTTTGATGGAGTTAAAAGATGTATTAAAAATGGATAAATTACCAAGAAAAATAGAGACGTTCGATATATCAAATATTTCAGGTGAATTTATGGTTGCAGGAATGTGTGTAATGCAAGATGGAGTTATTAAGAAAAATTTATCACGAAGATTTAAAATTAAAACAGTTTTAACACAGGATGACCCCAAATGCATGGAAGAAGTTGTAACAAGAAGATTGGCACATTCGATAGAAAATGAAGATAAGGGATTTGGAAAGTTACCTGATGCGATTTTTGCAGATGGTGGTATTACTCAAATTAGAGCTATTAGAAATGCTGTTAATAAGTATGAGAATCTTGATATAAAAATATTTGGTATGGTAAAAAATGATAAGCATCAAACAAGGGCTTTAATTGATGAGGATAGAAATGAAATACAAATTTCAGAAAATCTTATGAATTTAATTACTAGATTTCAAGATACTGTACATGATACAGCTATTAGTTATCATAGAAAGTTAAGAGAAAAGGCTGTTACAAAGTCAGAGTTGGATGATATAAAAGGAATAGGTGAGGTTAAGAAAAGGGCTTTACTTAAACATTTTGGTAGTGTTGAGAAGATAAAGAAGGCTTCTAAAGAAGAGTTGATGCAAGTAAAAGGTATTAATGAAAATATAGCAAATGAAATAGAAAATGGCACCTACAAAATGTAGGTGCCACTAAAGGTTTAGGCTGTTTTGTTACTAGTAGATTTGGATTCATTAAAGTCTATTAAAGAGCATACAGGTACATTCTCTAATGTTTCATTGAAATCTGCAATCTCTTTTTTGGCTTTTTTTAGTTGTCTCTTCAAAGAATTGTTTTCTCTAATAAGAGATTTTATCTCTTTAATAAGAGATAAAGCCATTGCTATTCCTCCTAATGCAAATGCAAAAATTACTGCAATGCTAAATGAAAGAAGGTCCATACGGTTTTTGACAATAACTGTGATGGACATAGCGAGTAAACCTGCTAAAATAAATTTAGTAACAACCATAAATCCTTTTCTAAAAAAAATTTTTTTGTTCATGTCTAGAGTCCTCCTGAAATTTTTTTATAAAGTAATTATACTACAAAATAAGCTAAAAATCAAGTTTTTAAAATTTGGAGTATAAAATAATTGGAATATTTTGAATAAAGTATGC
>CAYQBQ010000012.1:12503-15664 GCA_964415805.1 uncultured Clostridium sp. | reverse complement strand
CATTTGGTGGAAATTCAACAACAGCAAATGTATCATCAGTAAACTTAATAAATATAAAAAGAGTTGCGAAAAGGAGAGTTAATATGCAATGGTTTAAAGTTCCAGAAAAAATATATTTTGAAGCAGGTTCAATAGCATACTTAGAAAAAATGCCAGATATAGAAAGAGCATTTATAGTAACAGACCAAGGAATGGTCAAATTAGGATATGTAGATAAAATCTTATATCATTTAAGAAATAGACAAAAATATGTACATTCAGAAATATTCAGTGATGTAGAGCCAGACCCATCATTCGATACAATAAAAAAAGGTGTTGAACAAATGAATAATTTCAAACCTGATGTAATAATTGCAATTGGTGGAGGAAGCCCAATGGATGCAGCAAAAGGAATGTGGTTATTTTATGAACATCCAGAAGCAGATATAGAGGGACTAAAATTAAAATTCATGGACATTAGAAAACGTACTTATAAGTTCCCTAAATTAGGAGAAAAAGCGAAAATGGTAGCAATACCAACAACATCAGGAACAGGTTCAGAAGTAACATCATTTGCTGTAATAACAGACAAAGAAAAAGATAGGAAATATCCACTAGCAGACTATGAGTTAACACCAGATGTAGCCATAGTAGACCCAGACTTAGTAATGAGCCTTCCTAAATCAGTAACAGCAGACACGGGAATGGATGTACTAACACACGCATTAGAAGCATATGTGTCAAATATGGCATCAGATTATACAGATGGATTAGCAGAAAAAGCTGTTGAATTAGTAATGAATTATTTAGAGAAAGCATATAATGATGGAAGTGACAAACTAGCAAGAGAAAAAATGCACAATGCAAGTACAATTGCAGGAATGGCTTTTACAAATGCATTTTTAGGAGTAAGCCACTCAATTGCACACAAAATAGGTGCAGAGTTCCATTTACCACATGGTAGAATAAATGCAATATTATTACCATATGTTGTAAAATACAATGGAAGCAAACCATCAAAATTTGTATCATTCCCTAAATATGAATATTATATAGCTGATGAAAAATACAGTGATTTATCAAAAAAATTAGGGTTAAAAGCAGACACAATTGAAGAGGGTGTAAATAGTTTAGTAGAAAAAATAAAACAATTAAATGAAAATTTAGGAATTCCGAAATCCTTTAAGGATGCAGGAATTAATGAACAAGAATTTTTAGCAAAATTAGATATTCTAGCAGATAGAGCTTTTGAAGATCAATGCACAACAGCAAATCCAAGAGTTCCATTGGTTACAGAAATCAAACAAATTATGCTAGATAGTTATTATGGAAAATAAAAAGGGATTAAAGAAAAGACAGGTGAATTAAATGAAGGTAACAAATAGAATAACAAAATTTTTAAATAGAAACAATCCAGAAACAATAGCAGACGAAATAGCACAAGTATATCATGAAAAAAAAGATAATGGCGAAGAACATCCAATGGATGATACTGTTGAAGAAATAATGCAAATATTTAAAGATAATCCAAATCCAGAAAAAGTTAGAGGAATTTTAAAAAGTATATTAGAAAAGAAGGATATTCCAAACAGAATATTTGAAAAAGCAGCAACTAAAATTTCAAAGGATGAAGAAATACCAGACAGTGTTATAACAGATGTAGTAAAAGATAGTGAGACTAATATACCAGACGAATCAATTAACAGAATAATAGAAGAAGGAAATGTAGATGTAGCAGAAAGAATAAATTTAATGCAAACTGTTGAAGATAACAAAATTATTGAAGAAAATATTAAAAATGAATTAAAAATATTATATAAAGTTTGTAAAGAAAAAAAAGACTATGAAGTCGTTGATAGAGTTAATAAACTTAAAGAGCTCGTAAATGGCAATCAATTAAATGAAGACATACAAGATTTAATACGACAAGTTGTTGCAAAGAAAATGGCAGAAAATTATTATAGTGATATTAAAAGGGGAACAAGAATATATGATTTGTCAAAGATAATGTCAATAGATGATATGATAGAATATGATTTACCAACTATGGTAGAGCAAGAATATAAAAGAATAGAAGAAAATCAAAAAAAGAAAGAAGGAAGATTTAATAAAAAGGAATTAAAAGAACAGATTTTAGTGGAAATGGGAAAGGACATAGCATATAAGTATGACGAAACAGGCGTATTTATAATTCCACAATCTGAAAATATGAAGAAAATTGACAGGGAAGAAGAAGAAAAATTTATTAAATCTATACAAACATATTCTAGGAAGCAATTATCAAAACAAGAAATCTTAGACATTGATGAGCAAATAAAAGGAAACTCTAATAATATACAAATAAAAGAGAATGTTCTAATAAATTTAATAAAGAAGATTCCAGAAAGAGATAAGAACAGAAGTATAGATATTTTAGCTGAAATAGCATCAAATAAAGAAGTATTAGAAACTTTATCTATGATGAAAGAAAAAGGGTTAATTGATAAACTTAATAAAATACCTAAAGAAAAAAGGGAAAAAGTAATAGGAGTAATGGAGAAAACAATAGAGAAAAACAGAAATCTAACTATAGTAAGATCTCCAAAAATTAAAGAACAAAAATTAAATATGCATCCAAAGGAAAGAGAAGATAGATAATTTTCTATCTTTTTTTTTCACAAAAAATTTACAAATAAAATAACATTTGAAAATAATACAAAAATAAAATAGTCCTATAATAAAAAGAAAATTTATTATAGGAGAGAATACATATGAATAATAAAAACGGGTTACAAAAAATAGAAAACCTTATGAAAATAGAAAAAAAAATAGAAATAAATAGTAAGGAATTCGAAAAAATAATGTTTATATATAGATTTGCACTAAAAGAAATAAATACAAAATTAGAAATATTAAAGGATGAATTTGAATGTTTTTATGATTATAATTTGATTGATCACATTAATGAAAGAATAAAATCACCTGAAAGTATCAAAAAAAAGATGAATGATAAATGCCTACAATATACATACAAGGAAATGATAAAGAATATAAATGATATTGCTGGAATAAGAGTAATTTGCCCAGTTCAAAAAGATATATATTCAGTAAGAAGCTTGATAACAAAAATACCTGGGGTAAAAGTATTAAAAGAAAAGGATTATGTTAAAAATCCTAAGAAGAGTGGATATTCTAGTTATCAT
>CAYQBQ010000012.1:0-12493 GCA_964415805.1 uncultured Clostridium sp. | reverse complement strand
AGAGGTTCCAGTTACGTTATCCCAGAATTTAATGTATGTTAAGGTAGAAATTCAAATAAGAACCTTGGCAATGGATTTTTGGGCTAGTATTGAACATGAATTAAAATATAAAACTAATAAAGAACTTACTAAGGCAGAGTCTAAGGAACTTGTTCAGTGTGCAAAAATAGTGAATAAATTGGATAATAAAATGATGTTATTAAATACATAGGAGATGAAAAAATAACTCATCTCCTTTTTTGCTGAAAAGTATTAACAAGTTTTTTAAAAATTAAGAAGGATTTATGTAAAACAGGTCGAATAATATATTTAAGTACGTTTATTTGAAAGAAAGAGAGGAAAAATGGCAAGGTATAGTGAAGAAATTATAAATGAAGTAAGACAATCAAATGATATAGTAGATGTAATATCACAATATGTACACTTAAAAAGAAGCGGAAGAAATTTCTTTGGACTATGTCCATTTCATAACGAAAAGTCACCTTCTTTTTCTGTTTCACCAGATAAACAAATATTTCACTGTTTTGGATGTGGAGTTGGAGGAAATGTTATAACATTTGTTTCAAAAATCGAAGGGCTAAACTTTGTAGAAACTGTACAAATGTTAGCAGAAAGAGCAAATATACAATTACCTACATTAGAAAACAATGGAGATATACAAAAGGAAATTTTAAAAGATAAAGTATACAAAGTAAATGAATTTGCAGCAGAATATTATCATCAAAATTTATATAAAACACAAGCTAAAATAGCACAAGAATATGTAAAGAAAAGACAACTAAGTAATGAAACATTGAAATCATTTAGGATAGGATTCTCCGGAAAATTTAACGAACTATATCAAGAATTAAAAAAGCAAGGATTTGAAGAAAGAGAAATTCTAGAGTCTGGATTAGTAAATAAAAATGATAGAGGACAATATATAGATAGATATAGAAATAGATTAATGTTTCCAATATGTGATGTAAGAGGACGAGTTATAGCTTTTGGAGGACGAGTATTAGATGATTCAAAACCCAAATATATAAATTCGCCAGAAAATATAGTTTATAGCAAAGGGAGACATTTATTTGGACTAAATGTTGCAAAAAAAGGAGACACAAAAAAAATATTAATAGTTGAAGGATATATGGATGTAATATCATTACATCAAAGGGGAATAACAAATGTTGTGGCATCACTTGGAACAGCATTAACAGAGCAACAAGGGTGGTTACTAAGAAAAAATTCAGAACAAATAATATTAAGTTTTGACTCTGACGAGGCAGGAATAAAAGCAAAATTAAGGTCAATAGAAATATTACAAAATATGGGATGTGACTTAAGGGTATTGCAATTGGAAGGTGCAAAAGACCCAGACGAATACATATTAAAATATGGAAATATGCGCTTTCAAAATGCAGTAGACAAAGCACTTTCAGTTATAGAGTTTAAAGTAAAAATATTAAAAAAAGATTTAAATTTAGAAAACACAAATGACAAAATTAAATTCTTAAACGAAATAGCAAAACTAATTTCAAAAGTTGACAACACAATTGAAAGAGAAGTGTATATAGAAAAAATAGCAAAAGAGTATGATATTTCAAAAGAAGCAATATATGCAGAAGTTAACAAATTAACATATAAGAATTCTAAAAGTGAAAAAATATTAGAAAAATCAAAACCAATAATCATACACAAGAAAACAGAGAAAAGAGAAATATCACAAGCAGTAAAGAAAAGAGAAAATACAATAATATCAATTTTACTTACAGGAGACTTGTCAATATTTGAAGTTATAAAACAACATATAAGGCCAGTAGACTTTCAAGACGAAGTAAATATAAATATTGCAAAAAAGTTGTATGAAGAATTAGAAAAAGGAAATAGTAATATAAATGGTATAATTGATGAATTAGAACAAGAAGAGCAAAATCAGATAACAATGATAATGGCTGATGACTATGAAATAGACGATTTAGAAAAAGCCATAGATGATTTAATACAAACATATGAAAGAGAAAAATTAAATAATAGAAAATTTGAAATTTTAGAATTATTAGAAAATGAAACTGATGAAAACAACAAAAAGAAATTAGAAAATGAGCTAAGTAATATTATTATTATGTTAGCAAAAATTAAGTAAAGTCAGGTTTGAAAAATAAAATTTTTTTTCAAAACTATAAGTTTTAAGGAAGGAATGAAAAAAATGGCTAAGAAAAAAGAAGAAAATATAGAAGAAGTAAAAAATGAAGAAAAAATGAAAAAAGAAGAAAATAAAAATCAAAAATCAAAAGCCAAAGAAATGAATAAAGAAGAAAAAGAAAAAATAAATAATATAATAGAAGAGGCTAAGAAAAATGGCAAAATGACGTATGGGGACTTAGCAACAAAATTAAATGATGTAAATCCTGAAAAGATGGATGAAGTATTTGACGAATTTGAAAAGGGTGGAATAGATTTATTACCAGATGATTTTGATGAAGAACCAGATGTTGAAGATTTGAAAGAAGTAGAAGAATTAAAATTAGATGAAATAACAGAAACAAGTTTTGAAGGAATTAATGTAGATGACCCAGTTAGAATGTATTTAAGAGAAATAGGGAAAATTCCACTTCTAACATTTGATGAAGAACTTGATCTAGCAAAAAGAATATTAGAAGGAGACGAAGATGCTAAACAAAAGCTAGCAGAATCAAATTTAAGACTTGTAGTAAGTATAGCAAAAAAATATGTTGGAAGAGGTATGTTATTTTTAGACTTAATCCAAGAAGGAAATATGGGATTAATAAAAGCTGTTGAAAAATTTGATTATACAAAAGGATTTAAATTTAGTACTTATGCAACATGGTGGATAAGACAAGCAATAACAAGAGCAATAGCAGACCAAGCAAGAACGATTAGAATACCAGTACACATGGTAGAAACAATAAACAAATTAATAAGAACATCAAGAAACTTATTACAACAATTAGGAAGAGAACCAACCCCTGAAGAAATAGCAAAGGAAATGGAAATTTCTGTTGAAAAAGTAGTAGAAATTCAAAAAATTGCTCAGGACCCAGTATCTTTAGAAACACCAATTGGAGAAGAAGAAGACAGTCATTTAGGAGATTTTATTCAAGATGAAGATAGTCCAGCACCACATGATGCTGCCTCATATACTCTTTTAAAAGAACAACTAGAAGAAGTAATGAATACACTAACACCAAGAGAAGCAAAAGTATTAAAATTAAGATTTGGATTAGAAGATGGAAAATCAAGAACACTTGAAGAAGTTGGTAAGGAATTTAATGTAACACGTGAAAGAATAAGACAAATAGAAGCAAAAGCTTTAAGAAAGTTAAGACATCCATCAAGGTCTAAAAAATTAAGAGATTATATGGGATAATATATATCAGATCTTTAAAAATATACAAAAGAATGGAGATATATAATGGATAATATAAATAATTTTGTAGAAGCGATAAAAACAATACAAACGAGCCAAATAGTAGATATTCTAATAGCAATTCTAATATATATTTTATTTAGATGTTTAAGCAAAAGCTTAGCATATATAACAATAAAAATTTTTAAACCAAAAACAAAAAGCAAAAAAGAAATAAAAAATAATGCTTTTTATACTCCACTAAAGACATTTTTTGTTATATTAGGACTTTATTTAGCAATATTATTAATTAGAAAACCATTAGGAATTAATGATTGGATAAATAATAAGATAGATGTTCTGTTTAAAATATCAATTATAATATTAACAGCTAACGGAATAGCAAATAGTTTAACAACAAATAATAAGAGCGTAAATAAACTAAAAGAAAGAATGAACCCAGAAGTAGAAGACTCAATGTTTAAATTTATACTAAAAGGAATAAGAATTATAATATACGTAATAGCTGGATTTATAGTTATTACAGAATTAGGATTTAACTTAAATGGATTAGTTGCTGGGCTTGGAATAGGAAGTGTTGTAATAACACTGGCAGCACAAGACACAGCAAAAAATTTATTTGGAGGACTTGTAATATTTTTGGACAAACCATTTATAGTAGGAGATTGGATTGAAATAGAAAAGTATGAAGGAACAGTAGAAGATATTACATTTAGAAGTACAAGAGTAAGAACATTTGAAAATTCAGTTGTAAATATTCCAAATGCAGTAATTGCAAATGATTCAATAATAAATTGGAGTAGAATGGAAAAAAGAAGAAATAAAGTTAATTTGTGTTTAGAAATAGATACACCACTTGAAAAAGTACAAATAGTACAACAAAGAATTAAAAAAATGTTAATACAACATGATGATGTAATTGATGATACAATTATAGTTAGATTTGATAATATAACAGATAACGGAATTAATTTATTAGTGTGTAGCTATACAAACTCTATAGACTATGCAAGTTACTTAGAAGAAAAAGAAAAAATAAACTTTAAAATAATGCAAATTTTAAAAGAAGAAAATGTAGAGTTAGCATATGACACAAAAACAGTATTATTAAAAAAGTAAAATTATAAAAAAAGAGCCAATAGACTCTTTTTTTGTATAATTATTAATTTTATACAAATGTTCACAAATAAGACACAAAGATATATTAAAATTTAAAATAGGTTATAGATTACCATAAAATCTAAATATACAATAAGGTGAAGAAAATGAATGATTATATTTTAATAGTAGACGATGAATCCAGAATGAGAAAATTAATAAAAGACTTTTTAATGGCAAAAGGATATAGTATATTAGAAGCAGAAGACGGAGAGAAAGCACTACAAATATTTGAAGAAAATTCTGAAAAGATAAGTTTAATTTTATTAGATGTAATGATGCCCAAATTAGATGGTTGGTCAGTATTAAGACAAATAAGACAAACATCGAAAGTACCAATAATAATGTTAACAGCAAGAGGAGAAGAACAAGATGAACTATTTGGATTTGAATTAGGTGTTGATGAATATATATCAAAACCATTCAGCCCTAAAATATTAGTAGCTAGAGTAGAAGCAATACTAAAAAGAACACAAGGAGAAACAAAGGAAATAAAAGATTTTGGTGGCATAGAAATAGATAAAGAAGGAAGAACTGTAACGGTAGATGGAAAAACACTAGAACTTAGTTTAAGAGAATACGAATTATTAATATATTTAGTAGAAAATGAAAATATAGCACTTTCCAGAGATAAAATATTAAACAATGTATGGAATTATGATTATTATGGTGATTCAAGAACAATAGACAGTCACATAAAAAAAATAAGACATAAATTAGGAAAAAAAGGAAAATATATAAAAACGATAAGAGGTGTGGGATACAAATTTGAAGTTAAATAATGAAATAAAAGAAGCATTTTCATCAGTAAAAGTAAAACTATTTTTCACATTAAGTTTAACAATATTATTAATAATTATATTTCTAATCATAGTAAATAATTTTTTATTAGAAAACTTTTATTTATATAGTAAACAAAAGACACTAGAATCTGTATATGAAACAATTAACAACTATTATTTAAACCCATCTCAATACACAAATATTGAAACAGAGTTAGAACAAATATCTGTAAAAAATAATTTTGATATACTAATAAAAGACAATAATGGAATTAATGTATACACAACCAATAAAAATTTTACATCTGTTATAGGGACCATAAATGATATAATAGATAGATTTAATGAAGGAAAAGAATTAGAAACAAATGAAAAATTCTCAATTAGAAAGCAAAGAGATTTTAAAAATGGAATATCATACATAATGCTTTCAGGAAAATTAAACAATGGATATTTTTTATACATACGTATACCAATATCATCAATACAAGACAGTGTTAAAATATCAAATAATTTCTTATTGTTAATGGCAGGATTCACTATATTAATAGCAGCAATAATGGTATCAATTGTATCAAGAAAATTTACAGAACCTATATTAGAACTAAACAATATAGCAAAAAGAATGTCAAAATTGGACTTTAGCAAAAAATACAAAGTAACAAATGCAAAAGATGAAATAAATGACTTGGGTAGAAGTATTAATATAATGTCTGATAAACTTGAAAAAACAATAAAACAATTAAGGAGTACAAATATAGAACTAGAAAAAGACATTGAAGAGAAATCTAAGATAGATGAAATGAGAACAAGTTTTATATCAGACGTATCACACGAATTAAAAACACCAATAGCTCTGATACAAGGATATAGTGAGGGATTATTAGAAAATGTAAATACAGACGAAGAAAGCAGAAAATTTTATGCAGAAGTAATTTTAGATGAATCAAATAAAATGGATAGATTAGTAAAACAATTATTAGAATTGATGAAATTAGAATATGGAAAAAGAGAATTTAATGACAAAGAATTTGATATTGTAGAAGTCGAAAAAGAAGTTATAAGAAAATCTAAAGTAATGTTAGAAGAAAAAAATATTAAAGTCGAACTAGAAGACAGAGAAGAAATAAACGTTTATGCAGATGATTTTTATATTGAACAAGTAATAACAAACTATATTACAAACGCTATTAAAAATGTTAAACCAACAACTGATGGTCAAAGAATCATAAAAATCGAAAATGAATTTAATAAAAATAATAGTAAAGTTCGCGTAAAAGTATTTAATTCAGGTGAGAATATAAAAGAGGAAGATTTAAACAGAATTTGGAATAGATTTTATAAAGTGGATGAATCTAGAAATAGAGAAAATGGAGGAACTGGTATTGGTTTGTCATTTGTAAAAGCTATTATGAATAATTATAAAAATGATTATGGTGTTATTAATAAAGAAGATGGCGTTGAATTTTATTTTGAATTAGATTTGAGACAAAGGGGACAGTCCTAATTTGTCTCATTTTTATGCCATATTTTGTCGAATTTTGCGATGAAAAGTTCTTTACAAATGTAAAAAAATGTAGTATTATAAATCTAGTTTTAAATCAAATACACGAAAGTGTTTTTAATCAAAGAAAATTTTTTCGAAAAAATTAATCCAAAACAAAAATCAAAATATAAAAGGTTGGTGAAATATATGGATGATTATTTATACTAAAAGATACGTTAATATTGTGAGTCTATTAATTACAATACTAATATATATTTTTTTCAGTAAGTCAAAACTAATACTAAATAAAATTGACTTAGATACCCACCTTATCTCTAGTGTATTAAAAAGAAGTTCAGTATTAGTAGAATTAAACTCAAACAATATTAATCAAGAAACAAAAGACAATTCAGAAACTCAAAATAATTACACCATTACACAAACAAAAGAAAATTTAGAAACAACAGAAGAAAAAAATTGGCAAATAATAATTCCAAAAATATCATTAGAAGCAAACATATCTGAAGGCACAAGAAAAGAAACAATGGATAAATATGTAGGTCATTTTGAAGAGACCTCTAAAAAAGATGGTAATATAGGGCTTGCGGCACATAATAGAGGATATGAAGTGAATTATTTTGCACGAATAAAAGAATTAAAAGAAGGAGATGAAATAAGATATAAATATTTTGATTTTGAGAAAATATATACAGTTGTTGAAAACAAAATAATAAAAGACACAGATTGGGAAGATTTAGAAGAGACAGAAGACAACAGAGTAACACTAATAACATGTGTGGAAAATGAACCAGAATACAGAAGATGTATAAAAGGAATAGAAAAAGATAAAGGAGGTAACTAAAAAATTTTAAAAACAAAAAAATATATATTATCAATTATAAGTATTCTAATGTTAAATATACTAACAATATTTAATTCAGTAAATGCTATAGATATTAATTCAGCAAATATTATTTCAGGAGGAGATTGTGGAAGTCTTTTAATTTATCGAGGAATTGTTGTTAAAGCATATTATGCCCAGTATACGAAAGATGGAATAAGCTATCCAGCTTACTGCTTAGATAAAACAAAAAAGGGAGTCGATGACCAAATATCTTATTCGGTATCTGTACAAAATGCAATATCAGATGTCAAATTATGGAGAATAATTATAAATGGATATCCGTATAAAACAATTGGAGAATTAGGTTGTAGCAATAAAGAAGAGGCATTTACAGCAACCAAACAAGCAATATATTGCTATATACATGGAAATAATCCAAATGATTATAGTCCAATAGGAGAGGCTGGACAGAGAACATTAAATGCATTAAAACAGATTTTAGAAAATGCAGAAAATTGTAATGAGACCCAAATTTCAAACACTGTAAAGATAGAAAAGGAAAAAGATTTATTCCAAGTAGACAATAAAGAAAAAAATTATGTATCTAAGACATATAGTGTTCAAGCAAAAACAACAATATCAAACTATAAAGTAGAATTACAAAAGTCAGATATAGAACTTCCAGAAGGAATAAAAATTACAGATATAAATAATAATGCCAAAACAGAATTTTTACAAAATGAAAAATTTAAAATATTAATACCTATAAAAAATCTTACAAAAGAAGGCAATTTTGATATAGCTATAAAAACTAAAATTAATAGCAAACCAGTACTATATGGACAAGCGTCAAATAGTTCATACCAAGATTATGCATTAACAGCTGCAACGTATGAAGATGCAACAGGAAAAACAAATGATAAATATTATAAAAATGAAACAAAGATAAAAATAGTTAAACAAGATCAAGAAACAAAAGAAAGATTAGAAAATGTTGAATTTAATATTTATGATAGTAATAAGAATTTAATATACTCTAATATAAAAACAAATTCAAATGGTGAAGTAGAAATAGAAAACTTCATGCCAGGAAAATATTATATACAAGAGACATCAGCAAAAGATGGATATATATTAAATGATAAATTAATTGAATTTAATATTTCTTTTAATCAAAAATTGACTTTAACAGTTAACAATTTATTCAAAAATACCCCTAAAAATGATACAGAAGAAAAAGATGTTACAACTACTGTTGAACAAATTGAACTAGAGGAAAAAGTTCAAAAAATAGAAAATAAAGAAGTTGTTGTAAAAAAACTTCCCGTTACAGGGATGTAAAAACATCTATTACAGAAAAAGACCACAGACTGAAAATGTTTATGGTCTTTTTTTATAATGAAAATTGACAAAAAGTTATATAAATAATAAAATATAAATAATTAATAAAGAAATATAAAAAGTAAAATAAAAATTAATATTCAATAAAAACCAAAGGAGGAAATAAACAAATGAAAAATAAAGGAATTACTATAATTGCACTTGTAATTACAGTTATAGTCCTTTTAATTCTTTCAGGAGTAACAATTAAAATTTTAACGGGAAACAATGGAATATTAAATAAAGCAATGGAGGCAAAAAAAGTTACAGAGATAAATTCGGAAAAAGGAAAAATTCAATTAGCTGTAATGCAGACAATACAAGATAATGAATCATTTAAAATAGAAAAAGAACAATTAGAACAAAATCTAATTACAAATATAGGCAAAAATGAAACCGAGTTAAGAGAAAACGAAAAAGGATATTTAGTAAAAATACTAAAAACACAAAGATATTACAGCGTAAGTGAAAATGGAAAAGTAGACTTTACAGGAAATGCTTCTGAAATAGAAGGAAATATGCAAAACATAATGCTAGGAGATAATTTATTAAATTCAGTAGATTTGAAAAAAGCACTTATATATCATTAGCAAATGGAACAGAAAATTAATATAGTGGATGGACTTCTTCTGATTATATAGATATATCAAACTACAAAAAATTTTAGTTGTGAGTGATGATGATACATTTTTAGATAAATACAATGCTTTATATAACGAAAACAAAGAGTTATTAAGAATAATAGAAATTAGAAAATCCAAAGTTACTAATGAATTGTTAGGTGAAGTTAATGTATCAGTTTCAATAGTTAATTTAAATGAAAACGAAAAATATATAAGAATTTCACAAGTTAGCGAAATAATGAATCATATAAAAATATATCCTATTTTAGATGAAAATTACAATAATATAATAGAACTTAATATAAATAAAAGTATATTAAATGAATATAATTTTGGAGAAAATATATTTGAAAATGACAAAATAATAAAAAATACATACATCAATGCAATAAATGGAGAAGAAATATCATATAATTCATGGGATTCTACTGATTTTATAGATGTAGGAAATTATAATAAAATAGCAATAGCATATGAAAGTGTAAAATATATAAGAATATCAAAAAATAGAGGGACATTAGATAGTATTAAAATATTTCCAATAATAGAAAATAATGAATCTATAAAAAATTATACCAATCAAAATATAATAATAGGAGAATCTATTCTTAGTGATGAACTAATGATTTCAGATTATTATATTGATACAACTGGAGGAGAAGCAAGTTATAAAGGTTGGTCTACAACAGATTATTTAAACTTAGAAAATTATAAAAGAATACTTATAACAAACAATAACAATGAATTTAATGCTATTTACGATAAAGATAAAAAATTCATAAAAACATTGAATTTTTTAAATTGTAATTTATATAATTCAAAAATTGGATATGTTGGAGCAGAAATAGCATACATTGAAGTTACAGATATTTTTAAATACATAAGATTGTCAAACAATACAAATAAACTAAAAAACGTTAAAATATATCCTATTTCTAATGATGATTTTTATAAACATTTAATATTTAATATTGATAATTAAATAACTGATATAGCCAATAAAAAATATAGTTGCATAAATAACAATTATTATGATAAAATGAGATAAACATCAAATCAAAGGAGAAAAAAATGAAAAAGAAAAATATAATAATTTTAACAATTTTATTAATTTTAGTGATAGTTACAGCAGGGTACTTTATATCAAAAAAAATACAAAAAGAAAGCAAGAAATACGAAATAGAAACAATATCAGAATACAAATATTTTGTGGTAAAAGAAAATAATCAATATGGAGTAATAGATGCACAAGGAAACAAAATAATAGAAACAAAATATGAAAATATAAAAATACCAAATCCAGAAAAAGCAGTATTTGTATGCTATGAGGGAGATAAAACAAATATTGTAAATGAGAAGGGAGAAAATATATTTAAAGAATACGATAATGTTGAACCACTAAGATTAAAAAATGTTCTAAGTGATTTAATGTATGAAAAAAGTGTTTTAAAATATAGTAAAGACGGAAAATATGGAATAATTAATTTTAATGGAAAGAAAATAACAAATGCGATATATGAAGAAATAGATACACTTCAATTTAAAGAAGGAGAACTATTAGTAAAAAAAGACGGAAAATATGGAGTTGTAAATATAAAAGGAGCAACATTAATAAAACCTAAATATGATGAAATTGAAGTAGACAAATTCTATGAAGAAGGCAATGGGTATAAAAAAGCAGGATATATTGTAAAAAACACAACAGAAGAAGGATACAGATACGGATATGTAAATATAGAAGGAAAAAAAATAATTGATACAAAATATAATGATCTATACAGAATAATGGAAATTAATAGTGATGATGTTTACATTATTTGTGCGGAAAATGGCAAGTATGGATTATTAAAAAACGGAAAACAAATTATAGAAAATGAATATCAATCAATAGTATACAATGAGAGCAATAATACAGTAACAGCTTTAAAAGGAAAAAAATATGGAGTATTATCAATTACAGGAAAAATAATAATACCATTTGAGTATAAACAAATAGATATTGCAGGAGATTATATATATGCAAAAACAACAGATGAAAATGTAAAAGTATTTGATTCAAACGGTAAAGAAACTGGTATGAATGAAGATATAGCAATAATAAATATAGAAAATACTGATTATAAAATATACATTAATACACAAAATGATAAAACAACATATAGTATATACAAAAAAGGAGAAGAAATAACAAAAAATAAGTACACATATATAACACATTTATATGACAATTATTTTATAGCATGTAATACAGATGGAAAATTAGGAGTTATAGATAGTTCAGAAAAGACAAAAATTGAATTTGACTACAATTCAATACAGCAAATAGAAAATACAAACATGGTACAAGCTATAAATAACAATACAAAAATGACAGAAATATATTCTAAAGAAATGACAAAAATTTGTGAATTAGAAAATGCAACAATTGAAAATAACAAAGATTACTTAAGAATATTTAATGATAAAGAGACAAAATATATATCAAAAAATGAAAAAGAAATAGCAAATATGGATGTATTTGCAAATAGTAAAATATTTGCAAAAAAACATAATGATAAATGGGGATTTGTAGATAAATCTGGAAAGGTAATAGTAGACTATAAATACGAAAGAGTTACAGAAGTAAACAAATATGGCTTTGCTGGAATTAAACAGAATGGAAAATGGGGAGTAATAAATAGTGAAGGCAAGATTATAGTAGAGCCAACATATGAAATAAATGATATTGAGCCTACTTTTATAGGACAGTATTATCAAGTGATATATGGAAACGGAGAAATATATTATACAAAATAAAAAGGGATTAAGGGGCCACCACACCAATTCCCTAAACCAGTGGGGACGTTCTTA
>CAYQBQ010000011.1:3415-15745 GCA_964415805.1 uncultured Clostridium sp. | reverse complement strand
CATTTGTTACTACATCCTTCTACTATTTTTAGATATGGATAATTTTTTCCTGTTGTATCTACTCTTTCCATAAACTAATTATATTTTGGCATTGGAAGTGGTTTTATTTCTGATATTTTTTTACTCGTTTTTGTTTTTGATTTTTCAACAATGTCTTTCTTTAATAAATCATCTATTTTATCCCATAATTTATTATATTCATCTATTTTGATGAATAAGTCCACTTCTGGCAAAGCTTTTATTAAATCGTCATAATACCTTTGTACTAAACATCCCATTGCAATTAAATATTTACATCTTCTATTTTTATATTCTGCCATTTCCAAAATTGTGTTAATAGCTTCTTCTTTTGCAGATTCAATAAATCCGCATGTATTAATTACTAAAATATCAGCTTCTTCTGGTTTGTTTACGATTTTATAATTATTTTTTTTAAACATTCCAATTGCAACTTCTGTATCTATTAAATTTTTGCTACATCCTAATGATATAAAACCCACATTCATTCTTTACTCCTCCGCTTCTTATCATATTAAACTTATTTCAAAAAGAAACGTCCCTTTAGGGACATTATTCTTTATGACTACAAATATGTTTTCTCGTCATTTCCATTAAATCTAATTTGGTAAAACCTTCTATTTGTGTTTTTGTTCTGTCTTTTTTTATTCTTTCATTTAGCAGGCTTTGTATTTTCTTTTTACTATCTTCGTTTTTCATATCTATATAGTCAATTATTATTATTCCTCCAATGTCTCTTAATCTTAATTGCTTTGCTATTTCTATTGTTGCTTCTTGATTTACCTTATACACTGTTTGTTCTGCATTTTGAGTTCCCGTATACTTTCCTGTGTTTACATCAATTGCAGTTAATGCTTCTGTTCTATCTATTGTTATAAATCCACCGCATTTTAACCAAATTTTTCTATTTTCGATTTTTGATATTTCTTTTTTTACGTCATATATATCCATAATGTCTTGATTCTCTTTAAGTTCTATATTAGATTCATTTATATAATTGTTAGCTTCTTTAAATTTTAATATTTTTTTGTATTCATTTGAGCTATTAGTAATAATTTTTTGTATTGATTTTTCTGGTAAATCTATAATCATTCTTTCAATAATACTTTCAGATTTTGCTATTAGTTTAGGTTGGTTCCCTTTATCGTTCTTGAAAAGTTTTTCTATTTGATTCCATCTTTTTTCTATATTTTTTATATCTTCTATTATTTCTTGTTCTTTTCCAACTGCTGATGTTCTTATTATTGCTCCATTACCTTCACTCAAATTTTCTTTTACAATTTTAATTAGTCTTTCTTGTTCTTTTTTGTCTTCTATTTTTTGTGATATTGTTATTATATTTGTATTTGGCATTAATGCTATATATTTACTTGATAAATTTATATGTGTTGATACTCTTGCACCTTTTTGGTTATTACTATCTTTTTTCACCTGTACTAATACTTTTTGTCCCGGTTGTACTACATTTTTTATATCTATATCTTGTTGTACTTTTTCTATTTTTTCATCAACTTTAGGTAATATATCTTTTAAGTGTATAAAACTGTTTTTTTCTGTTCCTATGTCTACAAATGCCGCTTGCATACCCTTTATTATATCGCGTACTATACCAATATAAACATTTCCTTCTCTTCTATTTGAGTTTTCTTCATCATCTATATAGTATTCTGTTAGTTTTCCATTCTCTAATAATGCTATTTCCTTTTGATTTTCTTTTTTGTTTATTAATATTTCAAACATTTTGCCTGTCCTTTCTAATTAAACTTATTCATTGCAATATCTATTCCGTTTTTTAATATTTCCTCAATAGCTTCTGTTGCTTTGTTTACTCCTTCTTGTAATACTTTTTGTTCTTCTTCTGGAACTTTTCCTATTACATAGTTTATCATATCATTTTTGTATTCTGGTTGTCCAATTCCTACTCTTATTCTTCCGAAGTTTGTTGTTTGTAAACTTTCTACAACGGATTTCATTCCATTGTGAGAACCTGGACCTCCTTTTTTTCTAATTCTAATATTTCCCTTTTCTGTGTCTATGTCATCATAGATTATGATTGTTTCATCTGGTTGTATATGATAGAAGTTAACAATTTCTTTTACTGATTCTCCACTTAAATTCATATATGTTTGTGGCTTTAATAAAATGACTTTTTTGTTTTGTATTATCCCTGTCCCGTATATTCCTTTAAACTTACTTTTATTTACTTCTATATTATTTTTTTTTGCAATTTTATTTATTGTGTCAAATCCCATATTGTGTCTTGTATTTGCATATTCGTTTTCTGGATTTCCTAGTCCTACAATTAAATACATTTTTATTTTTTCTCCTCATTTCGTTTGACTCGTTGTAATTCTATAATTAAAAGAATTTGAATAATCCTTTTCCTTTTTTATTTTGTCTTTCTGTCATTCTTTTTGCATATTCTGTATTATTTTTTATTTCCTTTTTATCAATTTTATATTCTTTTTTTTCCTCTTTATCTATGTCATACTCATCATCTTCATCTTCATACTCATCGTCGTCATCGTCATATTCGTCTTCGTATTCATCTTCGTATTCATCTTCGTATTCATCTTCGTATTCATCTTCGTCATCATCATATTCGTCTTCGTATTCATCTTCGTCATCATCATATTTGTCTTCGTATTCATCATCATCATCATATTTGTCTTCGTATTCATCATCATCATATTTGTCTTCATATTCATCTTCGTCATGCTCTTCAGTCTCTTCTTCATCATAGCCTTCATCTTCATCATCAGTATAATCATTATCTTCATACTCTTCATAATCATCATACTCATCTGTATCATATTCTTCTATATATTCTATATCTTCTTCAGGGATTTTCGTTTTGAATATATCATCTTCTATCTCTTCATTTTGTTCTGTTTCTTCTAATTGAAATTCTGATAAATCTTTTTCAAACTTTTCGCTTATTTCATTTTGAAATACATTATATATATTCTTTATTTCTTCTATTCTCCAAGAATTTGAATTTATAATTGTTCCTGCTTTAATCTTCATGCTATTTATTTCCTCTTCAAAATTCTTTTCTTTTTCTTTTATATTTTTCAAATATTCCTTATTATATAATTCTTTGTATGCTTTTTTAGTTGCTTTACCTGATATCTCTTTCAATATTAATTCATATAAATTTTTGAATTGTTCCATATCCAATTCTAATTTTTTACATGTTTCCATCATTAATTGTTTATGAGCTTTTTTTCCGTTCATTGCTGTCATTCTTTCATTATCCAAAAAGCTTACTATATACATTTTTTCAGCTTTTAAAAATGCTAATTTAACACTAATATCTCGTAATGCTTTTTTATATTTATCTAGTTTTATTTCATCTCCATTAATTTCTACTAATAGTCTTTTCATTTTATCATATATTGTTGCATAACATTCTGCTTCTTTTTTTGCTATTTCATTTCTTATATTTACTGCATTCTCTATTACATTTTTGTCAAATGGAACTCTTTCATCTTTACCATTATCAATCATTATTTCTATAATTTCTTGTTTACTGTCATCTTCAGTATTTGAAAATGCTTTTATGTTTTTTAATATTTTTATATTTATTTCCTTCATGTCATTGCTGCATTTTTCTATAATTTGAAGATGATTTTTTTCTTCTGCTCTTCTATTTCTTGAATATTTGTTTCTTTCTCTTTGTTTATCTGCAAATTCAGTTAATGCTTTTACATATTCTTCTCTTAATTCTTCTAATCTTTTATTATTTTTATCTACGTTTTCTTCTATCTTTTTTAACTTTTTTTCAATAATTTCTGGAGTCTCATCAAGACTATCAAATAGCTGATTTCTTTCTTCTTCATAATTAATATTAGATTTGTATATATTTTTTTGCTCTTTTTGTATTTTTCTTATATCATTTGCAACTTCATCAAATTCAGTTATGACTTTGTCTTCTTCTTTAAGTATAGATTGATATGTTTGTATTTCTTCAATTAATTCTTTATAGTCTTTATATATTGTTTTTAGATTTGTTTTTTTATCAAATCCGAATATTCCATTAAAGTATCTTTCTAAAACACTTGCACTTCTTTCATACATATCTGAGTCCTCCTAATATTTTTATTTTATATATTTTATCATCTTTGACAAGAAATAACAAGTATAAATAAAAGAATAAGCCTAAACTTATTCTTTTGTTGTTACATTTCATCATTACAATCTTCAAATTGTGAATTATATAATTTATAGTAGAATCCATTTTCTCCTTTTGCAAGCAATTCTTCATGAGTACCTTGTTCAACAATATCCCCATGGTCCATAACTAAAATCAAATCTGCATTTTTAATTGTTGATAATCTATGAGCAATAATAAAACTTGTTCTACCTTCCATTAAATTATCCATAGCAGCTTGAATTTGTTGTTCTGTTCTTGTATCTATTGAACTTGTTGCTTCATCTAAAATCAATATTTTAGGGTCTGCAAGTATTACTCTAGCTATTGTTAATAATTGTTTTTGACCTGCTGAAATATTTGTTGATTCCTCATTAATTTTTGCTTCATAACCTTTTGATAATGTTTTAATGTAATGATGTATATGTGCTGCCTTTGCTGCTTGAATCACATCTGAATCTGTTGCATCTGGTTTACTATATTTTATATTTTCTTTTATTGTTCCACCAAATAACCATGTATCTTGAAGTACCATTCCAAACATTTTTCTAAGTTCACCACGTTTGAAATCCTTGATATTGTGTCCATCTAATAAAATTTCTCCACTGTTTACATCATAAAATCTCATTAATAATTTTACCATTGTTGTTTTTCCTGCTCCAGTTGGTCCTACAATTGCTATTTTTTGCCCATCTTTAACATCTGCATTGAAGTCATTTATTATTGTTTTTTCTGGATCATAACCAAAATGTACATGATTAAATTTGATATTTCCTTTTAATCCTTCTGTTGATACTGGATTTTTAACATCTTCTACCTCTTCTGGTTCTTCTAAAAATTCAAATATTCTCTCTGCCGCTGCAATCATTGATTGTATTGCACTTGATATTTGTGCAACTTGCCCTATTGGCTGTGTAAATTGCTTATTATATTGTATAAAACTTTGTATATTACCTACTGTAATTCTGCCTTTTACTGCAAAATATCCACCTAAAATTGCTACTGCAACATATCCAACATTTCCAACAAAGTTCATTAATGGATGCATTAAACCTGATAAAAATTGTGAACGCCATCCTGATTTATATAACTCTTCATTTTCTTTTTCAAATTCTATTATTGCTTGTTTTTCTCTACC
This sequence comes from uncultured Clostridium sp., assembly GCA_964415805.1. Classification (GTDB taxonomy): domain Bacteria; phylum Bacillota; class Clostridia; order TANB77; family CAG-508; genus CAG-269. The sequence continues at coordinate 10,436 of CAYQBQ010000011.1, read as the reverse complement.
AAAAACTTTAACTATATTGTGTCCACCATATATTTCTTCTACTTGACCATTTACATGACCCAAATATTCTTGTTGTTTTAAGAAATATTTTTGTGATTTACCTATTACCTTTTTTAATATTCCTGCTGATATTGGTAAAATTAATAAACTTACTAGTGTCATTTCCCAACTTATTGAAAACATCATTACAAGTATTCCTATAATTGTGCATATAGATGTTATAATTTGTGTTATACTTTGGTTTAGTCCTGTACTTAATGTATCAACATCATTTGTTATAATTGATAATACTTCACCGTTTGTTTTTTTATCAAAATATTTCATTGGGAGTCTATTTATTTTTTCTGTTAATTCATTTCTTATTTTATATGTTACCTTTTGTGCAACACCTGCCATAATATAACTTTGTATCATTGAAAATATCGCACTTACACCATATAATCCTAATGCAAATAATATAATTTTTCCTATTTTTTCAAAATCAATTCCACCAGTTCTATTAATTTTATTCATTAGTCCTGTATATATTTCTGTTGTAGCATTTCCTAAAATTTTTGGCCCTACTATACTAAATATCGTACTTCCTATTGCAAATATCATTACTATAATTATTGCTATTTTATAGCTTGATAATCTTTGCCCTAATTTTTTTGTTGTACCCTTTACATCTTTTGCTTTTTCAGCTGGACCACGTCCTCCTGGTCCACCCATTGGTCCATGTCCTCTCATTTTTGGAGGTTTATTTGCTGTTTGGTTATTACTCATGTTCTTTACCTCCTTCTAAATTTAATTCTTCTGCTGAAAGTTGTGATAATGCTATTTGCTTATATGTTTCATTATTTTTTAATAACTCTTCATGTGTTCCTTTACCTACAACTTTTCCATCTTCTAATACTATAATTTGATCCGCATTTAATATTGTATTAATTCTTTGTGCTACAATAATTACTGTTTTGTCTTGTGTTTTTTTCGCAAGTTCCGCTCTTAATGTACTATCTGTTTTAAAATCTAGTGCTGAAAAACTGTCATCAAACACTAAAATTTCAGGGTCAATTGCTATTGCTCTTGCAATTGATAATCTTTGCTTTTGTCCTCCAGATACATTGCTTCCACCTTGTGCAATTGGCTCATTGTATTTCTCTGGCTTTGATTCAATAAATTCAGTTGCTTGTGCTATTTGTGCAGCTTCTATCATTTGTTCATCAGACATATCAGGATTTCCATATTTTATGTTAGACTCTATTGTTCCTGAGAATAATATTCCCTTTTGTGGAACAAAACCTATTATCTTCCTTAAATCTTCACTTGATATGTCTTTAATATCTACTCCATCTATTAAAAGATTTCCTGATGTTACATCATAAAATCTAGGTATTAAATTAACTATGGTTGATTTCCCACTTCCTGTACTTCCTATAATAGCAGTAGTTTTTCCTGGCTCTGCTGTGAATGAAATGTCACTTAAGACTTCTTCATCACTATCTGGATATCTAAATGAAACATTTTTAAATTCAACAACACCTTTCTTACTTTGATTCAACTTTTTAGGTTCTTTGCTATCTTTTATAACTTCATCAGTTTCTATTATTTCATTTATACGATTAGCTGATACAGATGCTCTTGGTAACATTATTGATACCATTGATATCATTAAGAAACTCATTACAATTTGCATTGTATATTGAATAAATGCCATCATATTACCAACTTGCATTGTTCCAGCATCTATTCCATGTGCTCCAACCCACACAATTAACAATGATATTCCATTCATTATTAACATTAAAATAGGCATCATAAAGCTCATTGCTCTATTAACAAATAAGTTTGTTTTTGTTAAATCTATATTTGCATTATCAAATCTGTTTTCTTCTTTTTTCTCTGTGTTAAATGCTCTGATTACTGGTAATCCAGTTAATATCTCTCTTGCAACCAAGTTTAATTTATCTATTAATTTTTGTAATTTTTTGAATCTTGGCATCGCAATTATAAATAAAGTTCCAACTACAAATAATATAGCTACAATAGCTACACCAATAATCCAAGCCATTGAATTATCACTTTGATTTAGTACTCTCAAAAATCCTCCAATACCTATAATTGGTGCATATACTAGTACTCTAAATAAAATAGCTATTAATCCTTGAATTTGTTGTATATCATTTGTTGAACGTGTTATTAATGATGCTGTACTAAATTCTGAAAATTCCTTGTTTGAAAAACTTAATACTTTTTTGAATACTTTTTCTCTTAATGTTTTTGCAAGTCTTGCTGCAACTCTTGCAGATAAACACATAATTGAAATTGCTGATATCATTATAATTAGTGAAATTCCTAACATTTTTAATCCTGCAATTATTATGTATTGATTTTGTATGCTATCCGTATCTATTCCTATTGCTTTATATTCATTTTTCACTTCTTGTATTGCTGCTTGTTCCAATATACTTTCTTGCATATCATCTAATTTTTGATTTACTGTTTCTAACATCTTGTCTAATTGTTCTTTCGGCATTTGCTTAATTATTTCCATAAAACTCATATTTTGTAATATAGCCTTTTGCTGTTCTGGAACTTGTGTTAACATTTGTTGTTTCATTTGTTCTGAAGTTTCTTCATTTTCTAATGAACTTAACATCATTAATGGTTTAGCCATTATTGAATTTAATTCATCTTTTTCATTCCCATTTATTTTTTTAATTTTATATAAATTTTCTTTTTCTAGTGCTGGATATTTTTTTACTAATTTTTCATATTCTTTACTATCCAAATTTTCCTTAGAAATTTCTTCATAAGAAGATAATATTTTATCATCATTTTCTGTGAAAATTAATAAATTTTCCATTTCTTCTTTTCTTATAACTTCTGGTGCAACATTTTCAATTCCACCATTTTGTATACCTACATTTACTATTTTAGAAGTATAGTCCGGTAATGTTAAATCTCCTGCTGCTTGCACTATTAATAATAATACTATAGCAATAACAGATATCCATGATTCTTTTAAATTCCTTAATACTTTTAACATATGTTCTCCCTTCCTTGTTTCATGATTCCATATTTTAAATATTCTATTTGTTTTAAATAATCTTCTCTCGCTTCTTCTTTTGATGTATATTTAAATCTCATAACAATTGCTTTTGTTGTTATTGAAAATAGAATTTTTTCTACAATTTCAAATTCTTTTTTTGAATTTACGTTTAAATTTGAAGTATCTATATATTCATAAAAATCTTTAATTTTTTTAGGTTTTTCTTCTATGAATTTCTTGAATAATTTACTATCTTCACTTGTTTTCAAATTTTCAAATATATTTCTATAAAATTCCATATCTTCATTTTTTATTAAATTATTATCAAAACAATCATACATTGAAATAAATATTTTAAATATATCACCTTTTGCCGAAATTACTTTATTTTTTATTTCTTCATTTATTTCTTTGAAATGTTTATTTAAAATATACCCGCAATAAGTCTTCTTTACTCTCGAAATACTGATAGAAGCTTCCTCTAGCAATTTCTGCATCTTCTACTATATTTTTTATTGAAGCTTGTTCTAACGGAACTCTTTCAAATTCCTTCTTTGCTGCTTTTATTATTTTATTTTTCTTTTCTTCTGGTAATTTCAAAAATGTCTCTTTTGGCATATTATCACCACCTTTTATTATATACATTTAAATCAGAAATGACACTGTGTCATATATTATAAGTGACACAGTGTCATTTGTCAATCTATTTTTTGTGAATTCTTTGTGAACTTTTGCTATATGTATTACAAAAGTTCTGTCAATTCATCTAATTTTAAAATTGTATAATATTCTCTATTTTCATTTTTTGCTACATTGTTTTTTGGATTATAATAAATCGCTTTCAATCCAGCATTTAATGCCCCTTTTATATCTCTTTCAAAATTGTCACCAATCATAATGCATTCTTCTGGTTTATTATCTCCAATAGCCTGTAAAAAAGCCTCTTTAAATGGTTTTCTTTTCACTTTTTCTGCTGAATATACTTTGGAAAAATATTTCAAGATATCTAATTTTTCTAATCTCTCTATTTGTTGGTCAGCATACCAATCTGTTAAAATAACCATTTGATATTTATTTTTTAGATATTCTAACATATTTATTATACCTTCGTCTAATTTTTGTGGTACACTATCTGCCCATCTATTTATACATCCATATATAAATTCTTTAGGATATTGTTTTTTAGTGTATTTGTTTATATATTGTAACATTAACTTCCTATCAAATGTATAGTATTCATTTTCATATTCACTAAAAGCTTCTTTTATTTTATTATAATCTTCTTGCGTATGTTTGATATTTAAAGAATCTAAAACTTCATTTATTTCATTATAATATTCTTCTTTCCATGGAATTAAAGTATTATCAATGTCAAATATAACTCTTTTAATCATTATTTTTCCTCTCTAAAATATTCACTATTACATCTTTCTAAATACACCACAAACTTTTCCTAAAATTTCACAATTTGGAACTATTATTGGGTCCATTGTGCTATTTTCAGGTTGTAATCTAATATGGTCTGTTTCTTTATAAAATGTTTTAACTGTTGCTTCGTCTTCAATTAATGCTACAACAATTTCTCCATTGTTTGCATTATTTTGTTTTCTTACTAATATGTAATCTCCATCTAAAATTCCAGCTTCAATCATACTTTCTCCTCTAACTGTAAGCATGAAGCAGTCTGAATTCCCTACAAAATCAATTGGAATTGGGAATGTATCTGTAACATTTTCAACAGCTAAAATAGGCATACCTGCTGTTATTTTTCCTACTACTGGAACTTCTACTAATTCTTTCTGTGTATAGAAATCTTTTGATGATGTTTTTTTAGCTTCTCCATCTGTTCCTTTTAATAGTCTTAATGTTCTTCCTTTTTTATCTTGTTTCTTAATGTATCCTTTATCCTCTAATCTTGCTAGGTATCCATGTACTGTTGCAGTTGAACTTAGTCCTACTGCTTTTCCAATTTCTCTTACTGATGGTGGGTATCCCACATTCATTATTTGTTTTTCTATGTATCTTAATATTGATTTTTCTCTACCATTTAATTCAGGTCTTTTTCTTGGCATATATATCACTCCATTTCTAATTTTCGTATATAATATCATACAAACAAAAAAATGTCAAACATATTTTTGTATTTTATTAATTTTTTTAAGCAGAGTTTAACTCTGCTTAAATCTTATTTAAAACGTTTTCCTTTTGAATGTTTATTTCTTTTTGTTCTTTTTTCGTAATTTTCTTCATCTTCAATTGTTTGTTCTTCTTCATTGTTTTCATTATAATTATCCATTAAATTTTCGTATGGGATATAATCATCATCTGTTCTTCTTGACTTTTTATTTTTTACAACTATTGCTGAAATAATTATTATAAGAATTACTCCTCCAGCAACTGATAATATAATTATTTTTTTAATTTTATCTTGATTAGTTTGATTTGATGTATCTTCTTGTTTTTCTAAAGTTTTATTTACTATTATTTGATATGTAACTGTTTCTGCTTCGTTTTCTCCTTTTACAATAATAGTGATTATATTTTCGCCTTCTTTTAAATTTTCATTTCCTGTTATTTCGATATTTGAATTTTCTTTTGTTGCTAATGCAGTTATATTCAATTTTTCTAAATTTTCTTTTAAATTGACATTATATTCATATACGTCTGTTTTAAATTCAGGACTAAGTTCTGATCCTTCAATTTTTAATTCTGATAATCCAAATACTTCTTCCATTGGTTGTTCTTCTGAATTTTCTTCTATTTTTTCAGTTTCTTCTGTTTCTTCTGTTTTTTCATCTTTTGCTTTTCTAGTTACATTTATTGTATATGTTTTTTGATTTTTTCCATCTTCTGATGTAACGGTAACATTTATTTCATTATTTCCTTCTGCTAAATATACCCAAGATTTGCCTTTATCTGAGTTTGTTTTATTTAATAATGATACACTTGCTTTTGAATCTTCTTTGCTTACATTTACATTAATTTTATCTACATTATTTTCTACTGTAACTGCATACCCAGATGTTTTACTGGCTTTAAATCCTGAAAAATCAATTGGTGATGTTGTAATCATTTTTACATTTGCATTGCTTGATTTTGTTGTAGTTGTTGCATTATTAGTTCCACTATTATTTTGTGAACTAGAAGTAGAATTTGAATTACTTGAAGATTTAGTTACAGATATATTTCTTGTTCCAAAACTTTTTATAGTACTACCATTACTTGCTTCTGTTATACTTCCCTCTAATGTTACTGTCAAATTTCCTTCTGATTGTGGTGTATAATTACCTGAAAAAGATATTGTTCTATTTCCATTAACATTATCTAATTCACTATTTGACGCTATTAATTGTCCATTAACTTTTAAATATAAATTCCACTGTACGGCACTTCCTGAAACAGAAATTGTTATAGTTTTATTTATCTCAGCAGTATTATTGCATTGTATAGAAGCCGTAGCCGCCTTACAATAATTATTTATAGCAAAAATTAAAAATATTGCAAATATAACACTAAATATTCTCTTCTTCATTTTTCCTCCTTATATGTTTATATTAGTTAAGCCTAATACATGTTTTTTTAATAAAAATGTATCTCCTGTATCTAATGAACCATCATTATTAATATCAGCAGCTTTCTGATACAAATCTTTTTCAAATTTTTTAATATTTAATACTGCACATTTTAAAATGTAAGTATCTCCAGTGTCCACTGCTCCATCTCCATTGCAATCACCTTTTTTTACAACTGTATACTTATCATCTACAATAAAACCTGTTGCCATTAAATCATTACCACCATTAAGAAAACTACCATCAGCTTTTGTTATTTTAATTGAACCGCTAAAAGCTTCTAATATATCATTTGCAATAGCACTTGGAACAACTGTTATTATATTATTAGTTTTATCAATTTTCACTTTAGAAGTATCAGTTCCAGTATTTTTATTATCATTGTTATTATTGTTGTTATTATTGTTGTTATTATTAT
>CAYQBQ010000011.1:0-3405 GCA_964415805.1 uncultured Clostridium sp. | reverse complement strand
TGTTCAGCATTTAATATATTAATTCCCATTATATGATTCTTAATTAAAACATAATCACTTGATGTTATTTTGCCATCTCTGTTTACATCTCCTTTAAGAATATTAGTTGAATCATTTCCATTATTCTGATTATCTCCTGTATTTGTATTATCATTGTTATTATTATTGTCATTGTTGTTTTCGTTCATTGGAACCAAATACAATTTATATGTACTTTCATTTTCATACGTTTCTCTAGCAACATACCCTATTGTGCCATTAGATTTTTGAATTTTGTCCCAATAAGTTCCTCCAACTTTAGATGTTGCTTTTTCTAATCTTGTTACAATCTCATTTTTATATAACCATCCAACAGTTGTATTTCCATTAGGATTATTTCTTATTCTTAGTGTACTATCCACATTTACTTTTACTACATCTTTATCAGTAACACTTGTTCCATTTGTATCTGGTCTACCGCAAACTTGATTTGGCATATTTTCATATACTGGAATTATAAATGTATGTGATGATGACATTGAATTTATATTTATATATGTATTTCTTAATGTTGTACCCTCATTTTGTGCTGCTAAAATATTTTGCATATATTGATTTGAATATAATCCATTAGTTGCCTCAACATCAAACTTTTGTAGATATAATGTATTTTGTCCTTTTTGAATATATTGTTTCGCCAAAAAGCTGATACCTCCATTTATTGATGCATCTAAACTTGTCCATCCTTTCTTTTGTGCATATGCTAAAGCATTTGTTAAAATTTGTGCTGTTGTATTTCCTGATGCAGCTATATTAAAAGCATTATAATATCCAACATATTGTCCATTATATCCTGTTCCTTTAGCTAATACTGAACCTGATTTTCCTTGTTCTTGAATTAACCTTGCAACAATATAATAAGCATTTACATTATTGTTATTAGAAGCATTTATTATTCCTTGTTCGTGTCCTTCTAAAAATGTTCCTTTTGTCATAGAATTTAGAACATTTAAATCACATCCTGTATTAGTTAATTCTTCAAATTGAAATATATCAGATGCATTTATTGAGTTTCTTGGATCCATCATATATTTTATTGCTTGTTCTGATGCACATTTCCAATTACCATTATCATATCCTTTTTCTCCACATATTGCACATATCCATTGTCCTTGGTAATTTGATGTTTTATATACTAAATTTTTAGGAGAACTTCCATGTCCTGTATATTCATTTGATATTACTTCATTCCAATCTAATCCCGTATATAATATTTTAAAGTTCCAGTTAGGATACTTACTTTGTAATTGTTTTATTTTTTCTTTTATTCCAGGATATTTCGAATCATTTATGCTATTTATGTCTGTACTAGTACTTTGCGTTACTGCATATGTTTCATTACTGGTTATTACTGATGTTAGTATATTTATTATTATTGTTAAAATTAAAATTATTGATATGATTTTTATTGTTTTATTCATTTGTTTGTCCTCCTATTCTTTCGTTTTTTCTGTTATTTATCTTTTTTGTAATTTTTCCCATTTTATCGACTTTATTATATCATTGCTGTTTTTTTTCGTCAATGAATTTGATGAATGTAATATAATTGTAAAATTAATTTTTTAACTACATGATAAATAAAAAATAATAAGCAAAAAATATTTAAATTTATATTTAAAACTTATTATTTCTTATACATATATTAAATTAATTAGCTAAATTATTTGAATCATTTTTTAATAACTCATCCTCATATAAACTATCTAAAGATTTACCTCCAATAATTTCTCCTGTTGTACAATCAACATAATAAGAAAAGGACTTATTATCAGAATATTTAATAACAACACACCATACCTTTCTTGCCCTCTTATCTGTTTTATACATAACAACATCATCTTTAAATTTATATGTATTTTCTCCTGTTTTTTCTAAATACCCATGCATTCCTTTTTCATAATCATCTTTATAATTTTCTCTCATATAAACTTCTGTGTTCATTTGTTTAATTCTAATTTCTGCTTTAGTTTCTAATATACTTTTATTTTTCTCTATATTTTTATCTTTTTCTGTTGCTATTTTTATTGCTTCTTCTTTTGATATTTTTTGTTCATTATTTTCATATGGTATATCCTCAAAACTTAAAGAATATAGTCCATTTATTGTTGGTACCCATCCAATACTAACCTTTTCAGATTCATTTAATAAATCCCCATACTTTTTATAAAAGTCCGCATACCAAATATAAGATGCCTCATCAGTTTCCATATTTCTTGTTAATTTTACAAGTTCATAATCTTCCACATTATCTTCTGTTATATATTTTTTTAATAACTCTTTAGCAACTTTCTTAGCTTCTTCTCCAGTTATACCATAATTATAAGGAATTTTATAATTCCAAGTAGGTATATTAACATATTTTATTTTTCCATTTTCCGCATCAATTCCCATAGATACTTTTTCTGAATTAACAAACCATACATTATCATAATTTAAAAACTCTTTTTGTAATTTTAAATTTTTTATAGTTTCTTCATCAAATCCTATTTTCTTTAAATAATCATTTCCTATTTTTTCCGCTTCTTCTTCAGATATAGATTTTGCCTTATCTTCATCTGTTACATTTTGATTATTAATTTTATAACTTTCTGGTTGTTTCCATATTTTTTCATATGCTACTGTTCCTGCTGCATACACAAGTCCAGTTCCAATACCTAAAGTTATAACAACTGTCGCTACTGCTTTTGTGATTTTATTAAATTTTGGCATGTTTTTTTCCTCCTTTACAAATTCAGATACAGCTATTTTCATTTGTGATTTTTTTATAATATTTTCTATTATTTTATCTCTTTCCATAACTATACCCCCTTTTTTCTAATTCTTTATTTAATTTTTTTCGTATTCTTGATAATCTTGATTTCACTTTAATTTCAGATATTCCCATTATTATTGATATTTCTTTTATTTTCTTAGATTTGTAATAATAATATGTAAAAATGTTTTTATCCTCTTCTTTCATTTTAATTAATTGATTATTAAGAATATTTATTTTTTCATTTTGTTCTATTTGATTATGATTACATCAATTTCTTCATATAAATAATTTTGTAAACCTTCAATATCTTCTATATTATCTTTGATTTTACTTTTCTTTTTTAATATTAAATTTCTTGTTATTCCTGCAATATATGGTGCAATCTCTTTATTAATATCTAGCTTTTCTTTATTCTTCCATATAGTTAGGAATACATCTGAGGCAATTTCTTCTATATCTTCATTGCTAAATGTTGATTTACTGTTTCTTATGATTATATATACATAACCGTGCAAAGTCTTTTATTATTTTTTCTATGTCAATTTTTTTGTCAATAATATACTCCTCGTATAATATATTTACAATCAATTTTATAAAGTAAAATTACATTA
>CAYQBQ010000010.1:0-16057 GCA_964415805.1 uncultured Clostridium sp. | reverse complement strand
TCAATTACATATACCTCAGCTTGTTTAACGATTTTAATTGATTTAAATGCTATAATTAAAATTATAACTAATAAAATTAACAAAAATGCCATAAAAATTCCTCCTTTTTATATTATATATTAAAAATATTAAAAACTAAATTTGAATTGTTGATTTTATAGATTTTACTATTGCTTTAACTCCTTTTATTTGTATAATCTCAACATCAGAACCTTCTGAAATTATTTCATCATTTTCACTTTCAGCAGACCAAACTTCACCATTAATCTTAATTTGACCTATAGAATGTGGGGTGATTTCTTTAATAACTAAAGCTTTTTTTCCAATTATAGAAAAAGCATTTGTTTTTGTGGGTTTTATATCAACGAATTTTTTAACAAAAGGTTTAGTTATAAATAAAAGGATTGTAGAAGATATAACAAATGTAGTAGTTTGAATTATGATGTTTGAGGTAAACAAACTAACAATCATTGAGATTAGAGCTGCAACTCCAAACCAAAAAACTAAAAATCCAACTGTAATTATTTCGCCTATAAAAAATAATCCAGCAATTATTAACCAAACCTGCCACATATAAAATCATCTCCATTAATTACAAACTATACTTATATTATACTATAAATTGATTGGAAAATAAAGTGTTTGCAACAAAATTTAATTAATTAAGTGTTAAACATTGTTTTTTTTATGAAAAAATGATATATTATATCAAGTAAAATAATATAAATTAGGAGAAAAATTATGAACTTAAGAAAAAATAGAGGAATAACATTAGTATCATTGGTTATTACTATAATTTTATTGTTAATTATATCAGGAATATCGATAACAGGAACGTTAAGAGGACATGAAGAAACAGAAGAAGCTTCAGAAATTTCAGAATTAAACATGATACAACATGCAATTTTAGAAAGATATACAAAGTCACAATTATTAACAAAAGAGGACTTGCCTGGTACAGAAATTGACAAAGTTGAAGTGGAAGGAATAATAAAAGAAATAAATTCTGAATCAGGAGAGAATATAGAGTTAAAGGGAACAAAATATAAACAATTAAGCAAAACTGATTTAGAAAAATTAGGAATAACAAAAGAGGATGATACATTTATAGTGAATTATAAAACAGGAGAAGTTATTAATGCATCAAAAAAAATAACTAAGTCAAAAAAAGCTTTATATACATATTCTAAAAGAGAATAATGAGAAAGTGAGTGTATAAATTGGAAAACAAAGAAATTTTAGAAAAACTAGAAAAAATTGTTTCGAAAGAAAAAATAAAAGAAAAGGAACCAATGAAAAACCACACTTCATTAAAAATAGGAGGCCCGGCTGATTTTTTTGTAAAAGTAAATACAGTAGGAGAGTTAAAAAATATATTGAAATTCTGTAAGAACAACAAAATACCATTAACAATAATTGGTAATGGTAGTAATTTATTGGTACTTGATAAAGGAATTAGAGGTATAGTTGTAAAAATTGAAATGAAACATATGGAATTAAAAAACATTGACGAAGAAAAAGTAGAAGTAATAGTCGATGATGGAGTACAATTAGGATTTTTAGCACAAAAATTTTTAAAAGAGGAAATAACAGGCTTTGAAGAATTATCAGGTATTCCAGGTACAATTGGTGGTGCAATAGTAATGAATGCTGGTGCACATGGAAAGGAATTTAAAGACGTTGTTAAAGAAGTCACGGTAGTAGATTATGATGGTAATATACATATATTCACAAATAGACAGTGTGAGTTTGAATATAGACATAGCAAATTTTCTGATGGAAAATATATAATTTTAAAAGTAAGTTTACTGTTAGAAAAGGGAAAAAAAGAAAAAATAAAGTCTAAAATGGATGAATATTCAAAGTATAGAAAAGAAAAACAACCTATAGAATTTCCTTCAGCTGGAAGTACGTTTAAAAGAGGAACTGACTTTATTACAGCAAAGTTAATAGATGAAGCAGGTTTAAAAGGATATTCAATAGGTGGGGCTAAAATTTCAGAAAAACATGCAGGGTTTGTTATAAATACGGGAAATGCAACCGCACGAGATGTTTTAGAATTAGTTGAATATGTAACTAAAAAAGTTTATGAAAAATTTGAAAAAAAAATAGAATTAGAAATTAAAGTTGTAGGTGAATAAAAATGAATGGATTTATAAAATGGTTTGATTCAAAAAGTAAATTAAAAAGATGGATGTTTTTAATATTAATAGGAATAATTTTAATGTGTTATGGAACAGCAGAGATATTAGTATTAAAAGAAATGTCTTTTTCTGAGTTGGCTAAAATAGTTGTAATATTTGTAATAGGTGTTATGGCAATAGTATTTGGATTGATATTTTTAAATAAAAGGACTCTTGAGATTTTAATTGAATCAACAGATGATAGAATGAACGACAAAAATAATGTAAATATTAAATCATTAATATTTAATAAAAAGGTATATCATCAAGGACCTAATATTGTTGTTATTGGAGGAGGAACAGGATTAAATACTGTTCTTTCAGGATTAAAAAAATATACAGATAATTTAACAGCAATTGTTACAATATCTGATTATGGAGAAATAAAAACAGAATCTAGAAAAGAATTACAAACAATGCCACTAGATGATGTAAGGGATAGTATGATAGCATTATCTAGTCAAGAAGACCAAATTGAAAAACTATTGAATTACAAGTTTACAGAAGGAAAATTGAAAAATTTAGCATTTTCAGACATATATTTTAGTGCAATGAAAAATATAAATAATGATTTTTCAGATTCTATAATAAAAAGTAATGAAGTTTTAAATATAATAGGAAAAGTTATTCCTGTTACATTGGATGAAATGAATATAACTGCAGAACTTGGAAATGGATATGTTGTAACCGAAAAATCTAAAATACCAGAGATTGTGTATGAAAAAGTTACAAAGATTAATAGAATATATTTGAATCCTACAAATTGTAGACCTGCACCTGGAGTAATCGAGGCAATTAAAGAGGCTGATTGTATAGTAATTGGCCCAGGAAGTTTATATACGAATGTTATACCAAATCTTTTAGTAAATGGCGTTGCAAAAGCAATAAAAGAAAGTACAGGATTAAAGGTATATATAAGTAATATTATGACAGAACCAGGACAAACAGATGAATATAGTGTATCAGATCATTTAAATGCAATTATAGAACATTGCGGAAAAGGTGTGGTAGATTATTGTATATATGATACAGGAGAGGTTGTTCCTGAATTTATAAAGAAATACAATTTAGAAGGACAAGATTTAGTTACTCCAGATGTTGATAGAGTTAAAGGAATTACATTATTACAAAGAAATTTATCAATGATTTCAAATGGATGTATAAGACACGATCCGGAGTTAGTAGCTGAATCAATCATAGGACTTATATGTGATGACTTAAAATATCAAGATAAACAAAATGACCCTCAATATTTAATGTTAAATAATAAACTAAAAGAAGATAAAAGAATAAATAAAATTAAAAAACAAATGAAAAAAAATGAAAAAAAGGGTAAAAAAGACAATACTAAATCTAAAAAAAGAAATAGTAAATTTAGTAATAAATACAGTGATAGAATAGAATCAATAAAACAAGCTGATGAAATGATAAAGCTAAAAGAACAAAAGATGAATATGGAATCTAAAAAAACTAAAAAAGCAAAAAAACAAAGTAATGAAATTATTAAAGAAGACGAAGAAACATTGAAATTTAGAAAAGAATATGAAAAAAGTATGAAACAGGCTTCTAAAACTAATGTGGCTTCTCTTCCTAAAAGCCAAAGAGGTAGAAAAAAGAGAACTCCACAAGAAATAAGAGAAGATATGTTAAAAAAATTAGAGGACAGTAATTTGAAATAAATTTAGTAAAATTATTATAAATTGTGGAAATTATATATATTAAAATACCGTTCCTTACTGGTCGGAATTATCGTATGAATAAACTAGTTGTAATTTCTGAATTAGAAATGTTAATCTAGCTAATTTGTATGAATATGTTTCCTCCCAAACTGCGCGTCACTTTATTTTAATATATATAATTTCCACACTTTGTAAATAAAAAATAGTATAAAAATTGGAGGAAAATATGAAATTTACAAAAGAGGATTTGGATATAGAAAAAGGTTTAAAAAAAGAGTGGTTAGTAACAAATGGATTAGGTGGTTTTGCTAGTTCTACTATAATTGGTGCAAATACAAGAAAATATCATGGACTATTAATTGCGCCATTAACGCCACCTGCAAGAAGGTATTTGATTTTATCAAAATTAGATGAAAGTATTCAAATTGAAGGTAATAAGTATGATTTATATACAAATGTAGGAGAAAATTATATATCACAAGGATACAAATATCAGGTTTCATTTGAAAAGGACAATTTCCCAACATATAGGTATGAGATTCAAGGAGTTGAAATATCAAAAACAATATGTATGGAAAGAGGAAAAGAAGTTGTAGGTGTATATTATAAAATTAAGAATGCGGACAAAACATCAAAATTAACGATAGCTCCAATAGTAAATTTTAGAGATTTTCATACAATGAGTAATGACCATACTTTTGACGTGAAACAAATAATAAATGGACAAAAAGTAAAATTGATAATAGATAAAAGAGCAAATTTTCCGGTATATATGAATCTTTCAGAAGGACAATATATTAAACATGAAAATGATATGTATAGAGATATGTTTTATATAGAAGAAGAAAAAAGAGGATTTTATCCAAAAGAAAATCATAGTGTTCCAGGTGTATATGAAGTAGAATTAAAACCTAATGAAGAAAAGAGTATTTCATTTGTTTGTGGGTTTGAAGAAAATATAGAAGAAATAAATCTTAAAGATATATTGAAAAAGGAAAGAAAAAGAGAAGACGAGTTAATAGAAAAAACACAAATATTAAAAGATACTAGTATGATGTCAAAAGAAAAACAGGAATTATTGACAGAACTAATAAAAGCAACAGATCAATTTGTTGTATATAGACCATCATTTGGATTTCATACAATAATAGCTGGATATCCATGGTTTTTAGATTGGGGAAGAGATAGTCTAATTTCATTTGAAGGATTATTGTTAAAAACAAAAAGATATAATATCGCCAAAGAAGTATTGTTAACAATGATAAGAGATATCAAATATGGTTTAGTTCCAAATGGATATTCAGGATTTGACAATAGACCATTATATAACAGTGTTGATAGTTCATTACTATTATTTGAACAAATACAAAAATATATAAATTACACAGGAGATTATGAATTTATAAAAGAAAAAATATATGATAAATTAGAAAAAATAATAGATAATTATATAAAGGGAATAGATGTAGATAATAATAATATATATTTAGACGAAGATTATCTTATTTCATCTGGAACAGAAAATACTCAAAATACATGGATGGATGCAAAGTGTTATGATATAGCTGCAACACCTAGAAATGGGAAAGCAGTAGAGATAAATAGTTTATGGTATAATGCATTGATGATAATGTCGGATTTGACAGAAAAAATAGGAAAAGAAGAAAATATCAAAAAATATATAACTCTAGCAAAAAAATGTGAAAAAACGTTTAATGAAAAATTTTATAATGTAAAAAGAAAATGTTTATATGATGTAATAGGAGATAATAAAATAAGACCAAACCAGTTATTTGCTTTAAGTTTAACATATCCTGTGATTGAACCAACTTCAGAAAAAGCATATAATATTATAAATGTGGTAGAAAAGAAACTATTGAACAGTTATGGATTAAAATCATTAGCAAAAGGAGAACCAAATTATATAGAGATATATGAAGGAGATAGTTTTAAAAGAGATATGAGTTATCATCAAGGGATAACATGGACATGGTTACTTGGATTATACTATGACTCATTAAAAAATATGATAAAGTCAGAAAAAAGGAAAACATATAAATCTAAATTAGAAGAGAAGTTAGAAGGTTTTGTGAAAAAGGTAACAAAAACATTTGAAAAAGAAGTAAGCCAAAGAGGATGTATAGGAAGTATAGCTGAAATATATGATTCAGTAAAACCATATGAACCAAAAGGAACGATAGCTCAAGCATGGAGTGTATCTGAAGTTTTAAGAATAGTTACTGATGATTATAATTTCTTTAGTCAAGGAGAATCAAAATGACAATTGAAAATTTAGAAAAAGAATTGAACTCGGGAAAATTAAATAGTTTATATCTTTTATATGGAGAAGAATTGTTTTTATTAGAAAGTAATTTAAGAAAAATAAAAACATTATTTGGTGAATGTATAAAAGGTATAAATTATATATTAATAGATGAACAAAACGTACAAGAAATTATTTCTGATATAGAAACACCCAGCTTTGGCTATGAAAAAAAATTGATTATTGCTAGAAACACGGGATTATTTAAAAAAGAAGGAAAAAGAAAAACAGGTGATATTTTTAAAATAAAAGATAAATTAACACAATATATTAATGAAAATATAAAAATTATAAATGATTCTGTGATTTTAGTTTTTGTTGAAGAAGAAGCTGATAATAAATTAGAATTATATAAAGTTATTGAAAAAAATGGTGTTGTTTGTAAATTTGATTTTCAAAAGCCTATTCAAATAGAACAGAGAATTAAAGCTATCTGTAATGGATATAAAGTTAAAATTGATTCACAAACTATAAAATATTTTATTGAATGTTGTGGTACTAATATGCAAGATTTAATAAATGAAATTAGAAAATTAATTGAATATGCAGGGGAGAATGAAATTATAAAAAAAGAAGATATTAAGTGTTATATTTGATTTAACGGATAATTTAGGAAAAAAGAATATAACGGGAGCTTTACAAGTTTTGAAAAATTTAATTTATGCAAAAGAACCTTTGGCAAAAATTTTAGTAACATTATATAATCATTTTAAAAAATTATATATAACGAAAATGGCATTGAATACTAATAAAGATTTAGCCTCTAGCTTAAATTTGAAACCGAATCAAATGTTTTTAACTACCAAATATAAAGTACAATCTAAATATTTTAATGAAAAAGATTTAAGAAATATCTTACAGGAATTATGTGATTTGGATTATAATTTTAAAAGCGGAAAAATTGATTTGCAAGTTGGATTAGAAACTATTTTGTGTAGATATTGTTCATAATTATAAAAATTGACAATAAAAAAATAATTAAATAGTGATAAAAATGTATATAAAAACCAAATATTGATAAAAATAAAGTAAAATAATTTTTTTAATAGGTGGTTTTTATATGTTTAAGAGATTAAATAATAGAAAGTTTTTGATAATAATAATGGTTGTTGTTGTTGGATTGACAGTCATGTCGTCAATGTGGATTTATAAAAAATACGAAAAACAAAATGAAACATTAGAAACATTATCAAAATATGGGTCAAGAGGAAGCGAAGTAACACAAATACAAACAAAGTTAAAAAGATGGGGATATTATACTGGAAATGTAGATGGCATATATGGAACGCAAACAGTAAATGCTGTAAAATACTTTCAAAGAAAAAATAGATTAACAGCAGATGGTATAGCTGGACCTGCAACATTGAAAGTGATGGGCATAATGACCTCTTCTTCATCATCTAGTAGTTCTTCAAGTTATAATAGTAATCTGAATTTATTATCAAGAGTAATTTATGGTGAATCTAGAGGAGAACCATATACTGGACAAGTAGCGGTTGGAGCAGTTGTGATGAATAGAGTAAAAAGTAGTTCGTTTCCAAATACAATATCTGGAGTTGTATATCAATCAGGAGCATTTGATGCAATAAAAGATGGACAGATAAATTTAACACCAGATTCAACAGCAAGAAAGGCTGCTCAAGATGCTTTAAATGGATGGGACCCTAGTTATGGGGCTATATATTATTTTAATCCTTCGACAGCAACAAATAAATGGATTTGGTCTAGACCTATGACTATTACTATTGGTAAACATAGATTTTGTAAATAGTTAAGAACTGAAACTTTAGAATTTATTGATTCTAAAGTTTTTTACTAATTACAAGGAATTTACAGTTGTTGTGAATTGTAACAATGTTGTATATAAAAAATAAAAATTTATAAAAAACAGTTGATATTTTTATAGAATTAATATAAAATCTAAAAAGGCAAAAAGGAGGAAACAAATGATAACTTTAAAAGATATTAAAGAAAATCCGGAAGTGGATGCATTAATAAGAGGTGCACAAAAACAATTAAATGCATTAGGGTATACAGAACATGGACATAGACACATATCAATTGTGTCGAAGAGAGCTGGAGATATATTAGAAAAACTAGGATATCCCGAAAGGACTGTTGAATTAGCAAGAATAGCAGGATATATGCATGATATAGGAAATTGTGTAAACAGAGTAGATCATGCACATAGTGGAGCAATATTAGCATACAACATTTTAAAAGATATGGGTATGTCGGTTGAAGAAAGAGCGGAAATTATGATGGCAATAGGAAATCATGATGAAAATACTGGTAATGCAATTAGCGACATATCTGCAGCACTGATATTAGCAGATAAATCAGATGTACACAGAGATAGAGTAGTAAATAAGAATTTATCTACTTTTGACATACATGATAGAGTAAATTATGCAGTAACAAATGCAAATTTGGAATTAGATGAAAAAGAACGAAAAATAATATTACAGTTAACAATAGATACCAAAATATGTCCTGTATTGGATTATTTTGAGATATTTATGGATAGAACAATGATGAGTAAATATGCGGCTAAATTTTTAAAAATTTGGTTTGAATTAATAATAAATGATACAAAACTATTATAAAATGGAGGTAATAGAATGAAAAAACAAAATAAAAAAACAAATAACAAAAATGTAATTAAGGTAATTAAAATATTAACAATTGTTTTACTAATTGTATTAGTATCAATGATAGGATTTTTTGGTATATATAAGAAAAATAAAAATCAAATGAGTAATGTTGTAAAAAAATATTCTTATGCAATGGATATAAATGGAACTAGAACTATAAAATTGAAGTTAAATGATGAAGTTACTGAAGATTAATAAACGGTAGTTAATTATAATAAATCAAAGGGATTTATAGAAAAGAGTTTAAAATCATTTAAATTATAAGTGTATAATATTGTTTTAAATGATAAAACGGGTGAGATAATAATAGAAATACCGGAAAATTTAAGTACAGATAAAATTGTTTCAAATTTAAATACAATTGGAAAATTTCAAATTATAGATAGTGAAACAAATGAAACACTATTAGATAATAGTAATATAAAATCATCTGATGTGTTATACAACAGAGAAACATCTGGAACATCTGTGTATTTAGAAATAGCATTCAATAAAGAAGGAAAAAATAAACTAGAAGATATTAGTAAAACATATGTTAAAACAGAAGAAACTAACACAACTTCAGAAAATAATGTTACAGAAGAAAATACAACAGAAGAGACTTCAAATACAGAAGAAACAAATAATGTAAATACATCAACAGAAGAGACATCAACAAATTCGAAAGAGAAAAAAATAACAATGAAGATAGATGACGAAGAAATAATGTCAACAAGTTTTGATGAACCAATAACAACAGGAAAAATACAATTATCAGTTGGAAGTGCAACAACAGATACAGAGAAATTGCAAGATTATATTACACAAGCACAAAATATTGCAACAGTTTTAGACAGTGGAGATTTACCAATAAAATATGATATAGAAAAGAATCAATATATATTATCAGATATAAATGAACAAGAATTAGGATACATAGCAATAGTTGTGGCATGTGTAATAGCTTTTGGAATAGTAGTATTAATAATTAAATATAGGCTAAATGGATTATTAGCAGGAATTTCATATATAGGTTTAAGTGCATTATATTTATTGTTAATAAGATATGCAAATGTAGTAATATCAATTGAATCAATATTTGGAATTATAGCAATGTTAATATTAAATTATATATTTATAGTTTTATTATTAAATAATATTGAAAAAATGAAAAAGGATAAAAATGAAAATCCAGTAAATAAAGCAACAGTTGCCACTTACAAAAAATTCTTTTATAGAATAATACCAATTTGCGTAATATCAATAGCGTTTTGTTTTGTAAAATGGATACCTATGAGTAGTTTTGGAATGATATCATTCTGGGGATTAGTTTTAATCGCAATATACAATGTGGTAATTACAAGAAGTCTATTAAAAATAAATGTAGAAAACAAGTAGGAGGGTAGAAGAATATGAAACAAAAAGAAACAAAAATTTTTATAGCTTTAATTGCTATAATATTAATAGTAGGTACAGTAATGATATTTACAAAGGGATTTACTTTTGAATTAAAATATCAAGAAGCAAAAAAAGTTGAAATAAATTTAGGCAAAGAATTTCAAGAAAAAGATATAAAAGAAATAACAAATGAAGTATTTAAAAATCAACCTGTAATGATTCAAGCAATAGAAGTATATAAAGATGCTGTTAGTATTACAACACCTGAAATTACAGAAGAACAAAAAACAGAATTGGTCACAAAAATAAATGAAAAATATGAAACTGAATTAAAAGCAGAAGATATAACAATAGAAGAAACAGTACATACAAGAGGAAGAGATATAATAAAACCTTATGTTATGCCATTTGTAATAGCTACTATAATTATTTTAATTTATTTAGCAGTTAGGTATAACAAATTGAATCCGTTTAAAGTTCTTTTACAATCAGTTGGTATAATTGTTTTATCACAATTGGTTTTATTGGGAATAATGGCAATTGCTAGAATGCCAATAGGAGAATTTACAATTCCTGCAGTGTTACTTGTTTATATGTTATCAACATATGTTTGTACAACTAAATTTGATGAGGATTTAGAAAAGAAAAACGAAATATAAAACAATTTTCAGTTAAATATAATAGAAATAACTTGAAACAATATATAATTGATACTAATAAAATTGATAAAGTAATGTACAAATAATATAAAAACTTAAGAGTGTTTTTGCTCTTAAGTTTTTTGCTTTTTATATATTAAAATATTTAAAGTTACAGTTCAGTAAGGAATAGTTATGTTGTTGAAGCTTTAAGTATCATAATGGAGGTACTCAAAGCTTCAACAACATAACTATTCCTTACTGAACTGTAACTATTTAAATAAAAACTTTCAACAAAAATATAAAAAAAACTATACAAAATAAAAAAAGTAATGATATAATAAGAACAAAAGAAAAATCGGAGGTCAAACAAATGGGAAACATAGTATTACTAGACGACTTAACAATAAATAAAATAGCAGCTGGTGAAGTTATAGAAAGACCAGCTTCAGTAATAAAAGAAATGGTAGAAAATTCAATAGATGCAGGAGCAAATAACATAACAGTAGAAATAAAAAACGGTGGAATATCTTTTATAAAGATAACAGACAATGGAAGAGGAATTGCACCAGATGATTTAGAGATAGCATTTGAAAGACATGCAACAAGCAAAATAAGAAGTGCAGATGACTTAGACATAGTAACATCTATGGGGTTTAGAGGGGAAGCTTTAGCAAGTATTGCAGCAATAGCAAATGTAGAAATGATATCAAAAACACAGAGTCAAGATACAGGATATAAAATAATAGTAGAAGCTGGAAATGTATTGGATAAACAAGAAGTAGGATGTCAAACAGGAACATCAATAACGGTAAGAAATTTATTTTTTAATACACCAGTAAGATATAAATTCTTAAAAAAAGATTATACAGAATCAGGATATGTAGAGGATGTTATTACAAGAATTGCACTCGTAGACCCTAATATAGCTATAAAATTAATAAATACGGGAAAAACAGTAATACAGACAAATGGAAATGGAGATATAAAGAGTGCAATTTATAGTATTTATGGAAAGGATGTTGCTACAGGAATATTACCAGTTGAATATACATATGAAGATATACAAATTTCAGGAGTGATTGGAAAACCAGAGATTGCTAGATCAAATAGATCAAATCAACTATTTTTTGTGAATAAAAGATATATTAAAGATAAAACATTATCAGCTGCAACAGAACAGGCATTTAAGGGGTTAATTCCAATAGGAAAATTTGGATTTGTAATTTTGAATATAAAAATGAACCCATCAAAAGTAGATGTAAATGTACATCCTGCAAAATTAGAGGTTAGATTTGAAGAAGAAGGGAAAATTTTTCAATCAATATATCATGCAATAAAAGATACATTATTAAAAAATGAATTAGTAGCGGATACTGAAAAACATGAAGATAGAAAGACATCAAAATCACAAGGATTATTTGATTTTAGAAAAAATGAAACTAAAAAAATAGAACAATATAACGAAGAAGAAAGTAAGATAAAAACAAATGTACAAAATGTTAAAACTCGATTTAATGTAGGACAGGGGGGACCAGTGAATACAGCTGATGTTCTTGAACAGTTAAGAAAAATGCAAAAAGATTTAGAAAAGCAGGTTGAAGAGAATCCTACTATAAAATTGAATGAAAACTATGTTGAAATGAAAGAAAATTCAAAACAAAAGAATATATTATTTGGCGAAAAATTTGAAAGTGAGAATACAGATGAGAATAAAGAGATAGTAAAAAATACGCAAGAAGAGATGGAAGAAGATAAAGAAACAGTAAAAGATATTCAAGAAGTAATAGAAGAAAGTAAAGAGCCAATAGAAAATACTCAAGAAGTAATAGAAGAAAGTAAAGAGCCAATAGAAAATACTCAAGAAGTAATAGAAGAAAGTAAAGAGCCAATAGAAAATACTCAAGAAGTGATAGGAGAAAGTAAAGAGCCGATAGAAAATACTCAAGAAGTGATAGAAGAAAGTAAAGAACCAGTAGAAATGACTCAAGAAGTAACAGAGGAAAACAAAGAACAAATAGAAGAAAACAAAGAAAAAATCAATAATAATGAAATCACTGTACAAGTTGAAAATCCAGAAGCTAAATTAGAAGAAATAAAAGAGCAAATAAAAAAATTAGAGAATATACAATATGAGGATAAAATACCAGAGGATTTTAATACTATGTATGAAAAATTATTTGGTACAAAACCAATAACAAATAATAATGAGACAAAAGTAGTAGAAGAAAGAAAAGATACATTAGGAGATTTAATTAGTGATAATATATCTGTATTTGAAGAAAGTGAAGAGTATAAAAAGCCAACATATAAATTTATAGGAATTGCTTTTAATACATATATAATAATTGAAATGGATAAGGAAATGTATATATTAGATCAACATGCAGCACATGAAAGAATTATGTATGAAAAGGTTAAGAAAAACTATTATAGTGAAACGTCCAAGGACTCACAAATGTTATTATTACCAGATGTTATTACTCTTTCTCATAAAGAAATGGAAATAGCAAAGGATAATATGGAAATGTTTATAAAAGCTGGATTTAGTTTAGAGGAATTTGGTGAAAATACAATAAAATTAACAGGTGTACCAACTATATGTATAGATATAGATAACAAAGAATTATTTTTAGAAACATTAGATGAAATAAATACAGTAGCAAGAACAGCAAAGCAAGAAAAAGAGGAAAAATTCATAGCGACAGTAGCATGTAAGGCAGCAGTCAAAGCTAATATGGTTCTAGATAGAGCAGAAGTAGAAAGTTTAATGGATAAATTATTAGAATTACCAAACCCATTCACATGTCCACATGGAAGACCTACAGCTATTAAAATGAGTAAATATGATATAGAAAGAAAATTTGCAAGAAAATAATTAAAAAAGGAGAAAAATTTTATGGCAGTTATAATAACTTTAATAGTTGTAATATTATTTATAGTTTTATTAAGATGGATGTGGCACAGTTTGGGAGGAATACAAAAATCAACCAAATGTGCCTGCATGGTTGGAGGCTTAGTCATCGTATATATAATAACATTTGTAATATTCAATATATCCAAAATAGGAATTACTTATGAAAATAAAGAAGCAATGAAACTTATACAAACAATTTTTGTTTTACTGTTTACTATTATTAATGGCTATGTAATATTGCCATATGTATTTAAAAAATTAGAACAGGTAAATAATGAAGAAATAGATAGAGAAAAATTAAATAGAAGCATTATAATTTTATTAATAATAATTTTAATAGTTGGTATATTTGAAATCTCATATTTAGGAAATATTCAACAAGGGATTTTAAACATGATAAAAAGATAAATGATAAATGGAGTGAAAATAAAATGAAAGAAAAGGTTGTAGTTATATGTGGTCCAACTGCGTCAGGAAAAACAGCACTTTCTATTGAACTTGCTAAAAGAATAAATGGAGAAATCGTTTCAGCAGATTCTATGCAAATATATAAAGATATGGATATCGGAACAGCAAAACCGACTATAGATGAAATGAAGGGTATAAAACATTATCTTATAGATTTTGTTTCTCCTGAAGAAAGGTATAGTGTTGCACAATATAAGCAAGATGCAAAAATTTCAATAAAAGAAATTATAGCAAAAGGTAAAACGCCGATAATAGTTGGTGGCACAGGACTTTATGTTGATAGTTTGATTTATGAAATTGAATATACTGATATAAAGGTAGATGAAAATTACAGAAAAGAATTGGAAAAAATAATAGAAGAAAAAGGTTTGGAAGAATTGTATAAAAAAGCTATGGAAATAGATGAAGTTGCAATGAAGAAAATAAGTCCAAATGATAAAAAAAGAATAATGCGAGTTCTGGAGATATATAAAGCTACAGGAAAAACAAAAACTCAACAAGAAAAAGAATCAAGAAAAAAACCTGTAGAGTATGATTATAGAATATTTGCTATAAATTGGGATAGAGAAATATTATATGAAAGAATAAATGAAAGAGTAGATAAAATGATTGAACAAGGGCTGATTGATGAAGTAAAAAATATTTTAAAAAAATATGATAAATTTCCTACTGCTATGCAAGGATTAGGTTATAAAGAAGTAGTTGATTATATAAATGGCATTTATACAAAAGAAGAAATGATAGAGAAAATAAAAATGGAGACAAGAAGATACGCAAAAAGACAATTAACATGGTTTAGAAAAAATAAACAAACGATATGGCTTGATGGAAAGAATGATTTACAAAATAATATAGATATTATTTTGGAGGGAATGAATTGAAAGAGGATAGTAATAAAAAAGAAAAATTTAACAAAAAAAGAATAATGATATATGTAGTGTTTATCTTGATATTATTATACATGATTTATGCAGTATATTTGCTTGTAAAAGAACCAACTGATAAAGTTACAGTGGAAAAGGGTACGTTATATTTAGAAGAAACAAATATAGGATATGTTATAAGAAATGAACAAGTAGTAAAAGGAAATAATTATAAAAATGGAATGGAACAGATAAAAAGTGAAGGAGAAAAGACAGCTAAGGGGGAATCAATATATAGATATTATAGTAAAAATGAAGAAGAATTAAAACAACAAATATCTGATTTGGATAAAAAAATACAAGAGGCATTAAAAGGAAAAACCAGTGCTTTTTCTTCTGATGTCAAATTATTGGAAAATCAATTAGATGAGAAAATCCAAATGTTAAATAAAATTACGGATATATCAAAAATAATAGAATATAAAAAGCAAATAAATGATATAATTACAAAAAAAGCAAAATTATCTGGAGAAACAAGTGCGGCTGGAACTTATTTAAAACAGTTATATAACCAAAGGACAAGCTTAGAAGGACAACTTAATTCAGGTGCTGAATATATAAAAGCGCCAGTAAGTGGAATTGTTTCGTATAAAGTTGATGGATTAGAAGAAACACTAACACCTAATAACTTTTCAACAATAAACAAGGGATTTTTAGAAAATTTGAATTTAAAAACGGGACAGTTAATTGCAACAAATGATGAATGTGGTAAGATAATAGATAGTTCTAGATGCTATATTGCTACAATATCAAATTCAGAAGAAGCAAAGAATGCAAAAATAGATAATAATGTTCAAATAAGGTTGTCAAACAATAAAGTGATTGACGCTAAAATAGCATACACATCGCAAGAAAACGAAGATGAAATGTTAATAATATTGGAAATTAATAAACA
>CAYQBQ010000009.1:0-16912 GCA_964415805.1 uncultured Clostridium sp. | reverse complement strand
GGGTGAAATATTTGCTTATAAACTTTTAAGGTGATTTTATCATAAATTAAATACAGTCAAGTTTTCTAAAACTTGACTTTTTATGTAAATCATTGTATAATATAATTGTTACTAAAAATCAAAGTACAAAGACCTCTAAATTTATTAATATAGAGGCAGAAAGGAATTTTTATGGCAATAGACATACAGGTACCAAAACAACCATCAGAGATGATTTTTTGCAACGAATGTAAAGGAAGTTGTTGGGTTAAAAACAACAATAAAGCAACTCAGGCAGCAGCCAAAAAGCGCTTTGGTATTATACCAAATTTATGTGTAAACGAAAGCGATGGTAGTATCAAGTGTCCATACACAAAATAACATCAAGGAGAGATAAGTTTTACACTTTTCTCTCCCCTTTCTTTTTTATTGTTACATTTTTACAACCAATTTATTAAACTTAGAATTTATATAATTTTCAAGTTTAGTCATAAACACCTGAGGCTCAATCTCTTTTTTAGCAACCATATCCAATCCTTTTTCCCAACTAGCAGTAAGCTTAGGATTAAGCATATCAGGCATAGAAAAATTAACAATATCATAAATAATTTCACCCTTATTTGTAGGAGTGATAATTTGAGTTTTTTTATTTATTTCAATATATTTAATTCTCTCCAATTTTTCAATAATTCCACCACGAGTAGCACTTGTACCAATTCCAGCACCTTTTATTTGTTCACGAAGTTCCTCATCTTCAATAAGTTTTCCTGCATTTTCCATAGCTAAAATTATTGAACCAGAATTGTACCTTGTTGGAGGAGATGTTTCCGCTTCCTTTATTTCATAATTTTTAACTAAAACTTCTTGTCCTTTTTTCAATTTTTTCAAAATTTCCAAATTAGTATCTTCAGCCTTTTCATCTTTTTGTACATCTTCCCTTAAGTCTTTACTAATGCTTTTTCCTTTTGCTTTTGCTATTTCTAAATACCCTTTATTAACACAAACTTTTCCACTTGCATAAAAAGTTTCACCTTCCACATCAACTGTTACTTGCACTTTGTTATATTCTGCTGGTGGATAAAAAATAGCTAAAAATCTTTTAACTATAAGTTTATAAATTTGTTTTTGTAATTCAGGTAATTTATCATAATTTTCATATCCTTGACCTGTTGGAATAATTGCATAGTGGTCTGTAATTTTGCTATCATTTACATATTTTGTTTTAGCCAAATTATTTGTTGGATATTTTTCATCAATCATTTTCTTTATATAACCTTGAATCTCTTCATCATTAAACCCCTTGGCTATTCCATTTAGATTTTTAGAAATTTCCTTTGCGACAGCTGTTGATAAAACCCTTGCATCTGTTCTTGGATATGTAACTAATTTCTTTTCATATAAATTTTGAATAACATCCAATGTCTCTTCTGGCTTTATTTTAAACCTTTTTGTACACTCATTTTGAATCTCTGCTAAATTAAAAAGCAATGGTGCATTTTCTTTTTGTTTTGATTTTTTTAGTTCTGTAATTATTGCTTTTTTACCTTGTAATGAAACTATAAAATCCTTTGCCTTTTGTTCATTTTTGAATCCTGACTCATTATATAATAGTGGTGATTCAAATAATTTTGATTTTTCATTCACTTTCCATTCTGCCTTAAATGATGAACTTTCATCTCCAAATTCACCAACTATTTTATAATATTTTGTTTTAACAAAGTTTCTAATTTCTCTTTCTCTTGAAACTATCATTCCTAAAACACAAGTCATAACACGTCCAACAGAAATCGAAGCTTTTTCTTCATTTATTCTATTTGCCAATGTTCTACCTTGAGTAATAGATAACAATCTTGAAAAATTAATTCCTATTAAATAATCTTCCTTCGCCCTTAAATAAGCACTATCTGATAAACTGTCATATTCAGAAGAATCTTTAGCTTCTCTTATCCCTCTTAAAATTTCCTCTTCTGTCTGTGAATCTATCCACACTCTTTTTACTTTTGCTTTTGGATTTGGATGTGCCATCATCAAAACAAGTCTTTGAATGTATTCTCCTTCACGTCCAGAGTCTCCTGCATTATAAATTTCTTCTACATCCTCTCTTTGCATTAGTCCTTGAACTATATTAAATTGATTTTGAACATTTGATATTACTTCATATTTCCATTCTTTTGGTATAAATGGAAGTGTATCTAATCTCCAAAATTTTAGTTTCTCATCATATTTTTCTGGATAACTCATCGTTACTAAATGACCTACACACCATGTTATTATCCAATCATTTGATTCTATGTATCCATTTTTTCTCGGAGCTGTTATTTTTAATGCTTTTGCAAACTCCATTGCAACTGATGGTTTTTCTGTTATTAATAATTTTTTGCTCATTTTATCTTCCTTTTTTATAAATTTGCATTTTATTTTATTACCTTTTTGGTATTCTATCACATTATATTTTATTTGTAAATTTAAATGTAACAAATCCCTTGAAACATAGACTTTTTTGTTATATAATAACAATTATCAAGAAATAAAACGGTTTAAATAATGAAAGGAGCAAAAAAATGGCTTACAATTTTAAAGAAATAGAAAAAAAATGGCAAGAAAAATGGGACAAAGAAGGAACATTTAATGCCAAAAATGATTACACAATGAAAAAATGGTATGGACTAATAGAATTCCCATATCCATCAGGACAAGGATTACATGTTGGACATCCACGTAGTTACACAGCTTTGGACATAATTGCAAGAAAGAGAAGATTACAAGGATATAATGTCTTATTTCCAATAGGATTTGACGCATTTGGTCTACCTGCTGAAAACTACGCAATAAAGACAAACGTACATCCTAAAATAACAACAGCTCAAAACATAGCTCACTTTACAGAGCAATTAAAATCATTAGGATTTTCTTTTGACTGGTCTAGAAAAATAGACACAACAGACCCTGAATATTATAAATGGACACAATGGATTTTCATCCAATTATATAAACATGGTCTAGCATATAAAACAACAATGCCTATTAACTTCTGTACAGGATGTAAAGTTGGTCTAGCAAACGAAGAAGTAGTCAATGGTGTTTGTGAAAGATGTGGAAGTCCTGTTGTTCAAAAGGAAAAATCTGAATGGATGCTTAAAATTACTGATTATGCTCAAAAATTAATTGATGACTTAGACGATATTGACTTTTTAGAGAAAATTAAAACACAACAAAAAAATTGGATTGGAAGATCAGAAGGTGCAGAAGTTAATTTCAAAATTGCTAATATGGATAAAAATTTAACTGTTTACACAACAAGACCTGATACTTTATTTGGTGCAACTTATATGGTTATCTCACCAGAACATCCAATTTTAAAAGAGTTAGAAGATAAGATTGAAAACTTAGACGAAGTTCAAGAATATCAAAAACAAGCTAGTTTAAAATCTGCTTTTGAGCGTTCTGAGTTAAATAAAGAAAAAACTGGTGTTGAAATTAAAGGTATTACAGCTATAAATCCATTAACAAATAAAGAAATTCCTGTTTGGATTTCAGATTATGTTTTAATTACTTATGGTACTGGTGCAATAATGGCTGTTCCTGCTCATGATACTCGTGATTATGAATTTGCTAAAAAATTCAATTTACCAATTCTTCAAGTTGTTGATGGTGACAATGTTGATTTATCAAAAGAAGCATTTACAGATGTTGCAACAGGTAAACTTATCAATTCTGATTTCTTAAACGGATTAGAAGTTGCCGAGGCCAAAAAGACTGTAATAAAATATTTAGAAGATAATAACATTGGTATTAAAAAAGTTAATTACAAATTACGTGACTGGGTATTTTCTCGTCAAAGATATTGGGGCGAACCTATTCCAATGGTTTACTGTGAAGATTGTGGTTGGGTTCCACTTAACGAAAAAGATTTACCTTTAAGATTACCAGAAGTTGAAGAATTTACACCAGGAGAAAATGGTGAATCACCTTTAGCAAAACAAACAGACTGGATTAATACAACTTGTCCTCATTGTGGTAAACCTGCAAAAAGAGAAACAGATACAATGCCTCAATGGGCTGGTTCTTCTTGGTATTTCCTAAGATACATGGACCCACATAATGATAAAGAACTTGCATCAAAAGAAGCTTTAGAATATTGGTCACCTGTTGACTGGTATAATGGTGGAATGGAACATACTACTTTACACTTGTTATATTCAAGATTTTGGCATAAATTCTTATATGATATTGGAGTTGTTCCAACAAAAGAACCATATCAAAAACGTACTTCTCATGGTATGATTTTAGGAACAAATGGTGAAAAAATGTCTAAATCAAAAGGAAATGTTATCAATCCAGACGACATAGTAAATGAATTTGGTGCTGATACTTTCAGAGTTTATGAAATGTTTATGGGACCATTTGACCAAGTTGCTGCATGGTCTATGGAAAGTATCCGTGGATGTGGTAAATTCTTAGACAGAGTTTGGAATATGCAAAATATGTTAGTTGATGGTGATACATATTCACCAGAAGCTGAAAAAATGATGCATAAAGCAATTAAAAAAGTTTCACAAGATATTGAAGATATGAAGTTCAATACTTCTGTATCTACATTTATGACAATGGTTAACGAATTCTATAAAATTGGTAAAATTAATAAAGCTGAATTCAAAACATTCTTAACTTTATTAAATCCATTTGCACCTCACATCACAGAAGAACTTAATAAAATTGCTGGTTTTGAAGCTGATGTTTCTACATATACATGGCCAGAATATGACGAAGCTAAAACTGTTGATGATGAAATAACTTTACCTATTCAATTTAATGGAAAATTAAAAGCAACTATTACTATTTCTGTTGATGAAGATGAATCTTCTGTTAAAGAAAAAGTTCATAATGCTATTGATTCAAAATTAGATGGTAAAACTATTGTTAAAGAGATTTATGTTAAAAATAAAATTTATAACATAGTTGTAAAATAAAATTTTAAACATCCTTGGAGTGCAAGAGCATCAACAACATAAACATTCTTTACTAAAATGTAACCAAAACTTAATATTTTCTTAACATTTTTGTAATATATATTGCCTTATTTTATTATATAATATATGTAGTAAAAATTTAAGGAGAAATTTATGAGTGTGGAATCAGATTTAAAAAAAGACGGAATTGAAGTTATAAAAAAATTAGACACATTAAGAGTAAACTCAATCGCAAGAACTGTATCAATCAGTCTATGCGAAACATTTCCGAATTATAATCTTAACCAAAATGATCTATTTATAAAATTATCAAGATTAGATATGTACATTGCCAAAATGCCAGAAGGTATGGCAGAAGCAAATTACTTTTATAAAAACTGCTCAATATATTTTAATGCACGAATTGATGATGAAGATTTAGAAGAATTTGCAATACATGAATGTATACACTATATTCAAGAAGTTAAAGACAAAAAAAATTATTTATTAAGAATGGGACTTTGTGACTACACAGAATTTAAAATATATGGTTTAGGTTTAAATGAAGCAGCAGTTCAACTAATGTCTTCAAAAGTATTAGCAATTCCAAAAGAATACGTTAAATACTTTAATATTTCTTTTGAAACTACTAGCCCTACATATTATCCATTAGAATGTTGTTTAGTAAATCAACTTGCATACATTGTTGGTGAAGATATTCTTTTTGAAAGTACAATAAATAGTAATAATAACTTTAAGGAAAAAATGATTGAATTTACAAGCTATAAATCTTTTATAGAAATTCAAAATTATATTGATGATATTTTATATGCTGAAGAAGAAATTATAAAAATAAATAATAAGATAGCTCAAATTGATGACAGAAATAAAAAAGTTGATAATATGATTAAAAAAATAAACATTTTAAAACAAGATATTTCTTCTACTTTTATAAAAACACAAAATCTTATTATTTCTAGCTATTTTAATAAAACATTTCATAGTATTAAAAACTTAGAAGATGTTGAAAACTATAGAAGAAAATTATATAATTTTAAGGATTATTTAGGATCTACTGAAGGATATACATATTTTAATGATTATTATGTTGATAAAATGATGGATTTAGAAAACAAATATAATTTATTAGAAAATGGTATAAATGATAATTCCTCTTATTTGATAAAAAAAAGAGAATCAACCATTTTAAAACTTTTTAAATATATTAGAGAATTTTTTTCACAAGAGAAAAAGAGAAAAAGGGATAATATTTCTTAAAATCCCTTTTTCTCTTTTAAATATTCATTAATACTATTTGCAGCATCTCTTCCCGAACGTGCTGCCCATGCCACTGTTCCCTTACATCCAACTAAATCTCCACCTGCAAATATTTTTTCATTTGAACTTTGATATTTTTCATTAACATATATATTTCCCCATTTATTTAATGTAAGCCCTAAATATAACACCTCATCAGTTACAGTACTTCCTAATGCCATTACAACATAATCTATATCTATTTCATAGTTACTACCTTCGATATTTATCGGTACAGGTCTAGACTCTTCATTCTTTTGAACTAATTTTGTTTTTATTAATTCTATTTTTTCTACCTTTTTATTTCCTTTTATTTCTACAACATTATTTTGAAATAAAAAATTTATACCTTCTTGTTTAGCCTCTTCTATCTCTTTTAGCTCTGCTGGCATTTGTTCTTCGGCTCTTCTATAAATAATCTTTACATCTTTTGCTCCGTAGTTTCTTTATGGACCTAGCACAATCCATTGCAACATTTCCACCACCAATTACAGCTACAACCTTACCTTCATAATTGGGATGTGTATTGTATTCTAAAAGTTCATTACCCCCATATACACCTTCTAATTCTTCTCCTTTTACTCCCATTTTTGAAGGTTTATTTGCACCGATTGATAAAAAAATAGCATCATAATTTTGCTCTAATTCTTCTAAACTCAAATTTTTTCCTAATTCTTTATTATATTTTACATTTATTCCTAAATCTAATATTCGCTTTACTGTTTCTTTAACTATTTCTTTTGGCAATCTAAATTCTGGTATTCCATGTACTAATAATCCACCCAAATAATCATATTTCTCATATATCGTAACATCTACTCCATCTTTAGCTAAAAATGCACCACATGTTAATCCAGCTGGTCCTCCTCCAATTATTGCAACTCTTTTGTTTACTAATTCTGATTTTTCTTGCATTCCTATTAAATCTTTTAAATTATATTTTTCTTCAACAGCCTTTTCAAAAATAAAATTTTCAATATCTCCTATATCTACTGGTTTTCCTTTTATTCCTCTTACACAGTTTCCCTGGCATTGCTTCATATGTGGACATATTTTTCCACATACCCCTGGCAATACAGTTGTTTCTGATAATATTTGATATGCTTCTTTATATTTTTCTTCCTTAACAGCTTTTATAAATTCTGGAATGTTGTTATTTAATGGACATCCTTTTTGTGAACATGGCTTCATTTTACAGTTTAAGCAATA
Source organism: uncultured Clostridium sp. (assembly GCA_964415805.1). Classification (GTDB taxonomy): domain Bacteria; phylum Bacillota; class Clostridia; order TANB77; family CAG-508; genus CAG-269. The sequence continues at coordinate 9,458 of CAYQBQ010000009.1, read as the reverse complement.
ATTCACTTTTTCATCTATTTCTTTCATATTATCCTCACTTTTGTTTTTTTATATTTTATTACAAAATACAAAACTAGTCAATTAAACCGACTACTTATTTTATTACATTATGTTACAGTTCATTGAGAAATGATTATGTTGTTAAAGCCTTGGCTCTCCATATGATGCTTTAATTTTAATACCTATCTTTTCATTTCATTCAAAAAGAAAAGCTAGTACAAGAAAATAAGGCACTTTCACTCAGGCTCAAAATTAGTATTATGATATGAATTTATACTTTTCGAATGTAATTGAAGTAATCTTAGAATTCTTAAATAACTTAATGGAAAATGTTCACGTCGAGCGTAGCGAGGACTAAGTGAAAGGGTGCCATTAAGTTATTATAGAAATTCTTAGATTACGTATTGAACTGAGAAAAATATAAATTCATATCATAATACCAATTTTGCCCGTGAACATTACTCATTTTCTTGTACAAGATTTTCTATTTTTCATTCCAATCAAACGTCAGGTATTAAAATTAAAGCATCATATGGAAAACCAAGGTTTCAACAACATAATCATTCCTTAACGAATTGTAACTACATTATTACAATATTTTTTCAAACATATTACAATTATGTATCCTTTGTCGAATTATGTTTCCTTTGTTGTTTACTATTTTTAAAATTCTATATTTTATGTTTTTTGTGGAAACTGTGGATAACTTTGTGAATAACTCAAATTAGTACATTTCAAAAAAAAGTTATGCACACTCAAATGTGTATAATCATTTTACCAATTATTTACATTTTTATTATATATTTTATGTGTACTATTTTATTACATGATGTTTCCCATACAAAAAAGCTATATTCCCTTATTTTCAAAGTAGTATAGCTCTTTTTTACTTTTTCAATTAAACATAATATCTCTAAAATACCGTAAAATATATAATTGCTATTATCTCTAATATTGTAATTGCTGGAAAACCTATTACAAATGCTATTTTTTGTGTCTTGTGTCTAAATATATACATTCCAGCAATTGTCCCTATTCCACCACCTAATGCTGTAATTATAAACAATGTTTTCTCTGGAATTCTCCATTTGCCTTTCTTAGCTTTTTGTTTATCTATATACATTATCAAAAATCCTATTATATTTATTATTATAAAGTATATTATTACGTTTTTGGTTGTGAATATATTTTGTAAATCTTGCATTTTCCCCTCCATTAAAATTCAAAATCAAAATAAGCATATTTTTTTGTTTTATAATTCAAACAACTATCAATTTCTTGTTTTGCACTTATAGAAATCTGACTTATTCTTTTATACCAATCTTTATCTTTTACCAATGGATTTATATACCTTATTTTTGCTTTTATTCCCTTACAGTATTTGTTTTCAACAAATACATCAGTCTCATATACCTTTTCTACATTTCTCCATTCATTAAATTTTAGTGCAATATCATCATATTTACAATTTTCTATTTTTTCTATTATTTCTTTTTCAGATAAATTATACAAATTATCTTTTATAATTAAATTTTGTTTATACATTTTTTGAACAATATCTGCTAATAATTGCATTGATAATTTTGTTTTACCATCCATATAAGATTTAGATAAAATACTCATGTTTTTAACAAATTTTTCAGCTATGTCTATGTCTTTAAATCCAAGTTCTTCTATTCCCTCTTCATTTTTTTGAATTTCTATGTTTTCATATATTTCTTTTATTTCATTTAAATTCCACAATTGTTTTCTTACTCCAAGTCCATTTGAAAGTGTATATTCAAGTCTATCGCTTGAAAGCATTGGTGTATCATTGTCTGCAATTGGGTATTTATGATAATCATTTATTTCTTCAATTTTTATACCATCTCTATTTAATAAACTCATTATTTCTTTAGATTCACTAATAATTTTTGTTGTTAGTCCTTCTGTTGATTCCTGTTTTTCGTAATCACCATTCATAAAGTCTATGCAATGCTTAAATGCTGGTGTTGCAATATCATGGAATAATCCCGCAAGTGTTTGTTTTTTATCTTTCGTAAAGTTCCATATAATTAATGCAACAGCTACACTATGGTCTAAACTTGAGTACCATAGTGTAATTTCTGGAAATAATTTTGAATAATATGTACCACAAGATACACTTACTCCTGCTTGTTTTTGCATTTCTGGTGTTTGTATATATTCTTCTAAAAAGTCTGGCTTTTCTGGTGATAATATATCAAAATATTTTTTTACATTTTCATCTAAGTTTTCAAAATATTTTTTCATTTTTCCTCCATTATCCAAATAAACTCAACTGATTACTCTGACTCATACCCTCTAAGCATCCAAATTCCTTAAGCAATTCTGCACCTGATGCACCAATCTTTGCTCTTATTTTCAAATCATCTATTGACATGAATTTTCCATCTTTTCTAGCATCTACAATACCTTGTGCAGCAACACCACCAAAGCCTGGTATACTGTTTAAAGGTGGTCTTAATTTGTTATCTTGTACTTTGAATTTTGTTGCTTCTGATTCGTATAAATCTACTGGTAAAAATTCAAATCCTCTTTCATACATTTCTAGTACTATTTCTAGGTCATCATACATGTCCAATTCAGCTTTTGTTGCTTCTTTTTTTTGGTTTTTCATTTCTATTTCTTTCATCTTGTTTTTTACTTTTTCTTTACCAAATATCATACAGCTTGCATCAAATGCTTTTGCTCTTATTGAGAAATATGCTGCATAATATGCTAGTGGTATGTGTACTTTGAACCATGCTATTCTGAAGGCATTTGTAACATATGCTGCTGCATGGGCTTTGGGGAACATGTACTTTATTTTTTCACATGATTTTATATACCAGTCTGGTACGTCATGTTCTTTCATTAATGGTATGTATTCATCTTTCCATTTTGGTTCTTTTCCTTTTGCTACTTTTCCCTTACGAACTGCTTCCATTATTTTGAATGATTTGTCTGGTGGTAAGCCTTTTTTGATTAGATAAATCATTATATCATCACGACAGCATATTGCTTCTTGTAGTGTTACTATTCCTTGTTCTATCAAACTTTGGGCATTTCCCAACCATACATCTGTACCATGTGATAATCCTGATAAACGTATTAATTCGTCAAATGTTGTTGGTTTTGTGTCCAAAAGCATGCCTCTGGCAAATTTTGTTCCATATTCAGGTATTCCATATGTTCCTACTTGTGAGTGAATTTGCTCTGGTGTTACTCCTAATGCTTCTGTTGAGTTAAATATTGACATTGTTGCTTTGTCATCTAGTGGTACATCTGTTGGTTTTATTCCTGTCAAGTCTTGCAACATACGAATTACCGTCGGATCGTCGTGTCCTAGTATATCTAGTTTTAATAAGTTTCCGTCTATAGAGTGATAATCAAAGTGTGTTGTTATTATGTCTGAATTTGGGTCATCTGCTGGATGTTGTACTGGTGTAAATTCATATATTTCTCTTCCTTTTGGTACAACTATAATTCCACCTGGGTGCTGTCCTGTTGTTCTTTTTATTCCTGTACATCCTTGTGATAGTCTTTGAATTTCTGCTCTATTCATAGGTATTCCTCTATCTTCATAATATCCTTTAACATATCCATATGCTGTTTTTTCTGCTACTGTACCAACTGTTCCAGCTTTAAATGTTGTTCCCTTTCCAAATATTACTTCTGTATATTTATGTGCTTTTGCTTGATATTCACCTGAGAAGTTTAAGTCGATATCTGGCTCTTTATCTCCATTGAAACCTAAGAATGTTTCAAATGGTATGTCCATTCCATCTTTTGCAAGTTTGTGTCCACATTTTGGACAATCTTTATCTGGTAAATCAAATCCATTTCCTACTCCGTAATCTTCAAATTCTGAATACTTGCAGTTTGGACAACGATAGTGTGGTTGTAATGAGTTAACTTCTGTTATACCTGTCATGAATGCCGCTAAAGACGAACCAACTGAACCTCTGGAACCAACTATATATCCATCTTCATTTGATTTCCATACCAGTTTTTGTGCAATTATGTACATAACTGAATATCCATTACTTATAATTGAGTCTAGCTCTTTATCAAGTCTGTCTTGCACTATTTTTGGCAATGGGTCTCCATATAATTCGTGTGCTTTTTTGTAAGCAATATTTTTAATATCCTCTTCACATCCTGGAATATGTGGTGGACATTTTTCTGGTGATATTGGGCTTATTTGTTCACACATATCTGATATTTTATTTGTGTTTGTTACAACTACTTCATATGCCTTTTCTTCGCCTAAATAACTGAATTCTTCAAGCATTTCTTCTGTTGTTCTTAAATATAATGGTGCTTGATTATCTGCATCTTCATATTTTTGTCCAGCTTCTAATATTCTTCTATAAATCTCGTCTTGTGGGTCCATAAAGTGAACATCACATGTTGCAACTACTAGTTTATTTAGTTTTTCACCTAATGCAACAATTTTTCTGTTGATATCTCTTAAATCTTCAATATCTCTTACTGTTCCATTTCTAATTAAGAATTGATTATTTCCCGTTGGTTGAATTTCTAGGTAATCATAGTCATTTGCAATTGTTTCAATTTCCTCATCTGGTTTACCTTGCTCTATTGCCTGATATAATTCACCAGCTTCACACGCGCTTCCAAGTATTAAACCTTCTGAATATTTTTTGTATAGACTTTTTAATATTCTAGGCTTTCTGTAAAAATAATTTACATGTGATAATGAAATTAATCTATATAAATTTCGTAATCCTACATAGTTTTTTGCCAAAATAATAGCATGATATGTTTTTAATTTTTTATATTCTTCTGCTTTTGCAGCTGGGTCAGCTGCAACTTTGTCTATATCTTCTAATTTTTTTGCTCCCTTTTCTTTTAGCATATCTATCATTACATTAAATACTTTAACTGTTGTATCAACATCATCTAATGCTCTATGTGCAACTTCTACTTTGATTCCTAAGTTTTCGGCAATTTTTCCTAATTTATATTTTTTATAATCTGGGAATAAATCTTTTGCCAAACTTAATGTATCTAAGTATGAATAATCAAAGTCATATCCTAGTCTTTTTGCATTTTGTTTTAAGAAACCAACATCAAAATTTGCATTGTGTGCTACTATTACAGTTTCGTTTTGGTCACCTAAAAATTCCAACATTTTAGGAAATACCTTTTCAATTGTTTCTGCATCTTTTACCATATCATCTGATATATTTGTAACTTCTGTAACTCTTTCTGGTATATGCCTTTCTGGATTTACAAAACAACTAAATTCATCTATTACTTCTTTATTTTTGACTTTCATTATTCCTATTTCTGTAATTCTATCATTTGTCGCTGAAAATCCTGTTGTTTCTAAGTCAAGTACACAATATGTTGCATCTATATCTTGTCCTTTTCCATTATAAATTGATTTTGTATTATCTGGTGCCAAGTAAGCTTCTACACCATATATTACTTTGATGTCAGGATTATCGTCACCTACTAAATGATATGCTTCTGGGAATGCTTGTGCAACTCCATGGTCTGTTATTGCTATTGATTTCATTCCCCATTTCATTGCTCTTTTTATTAAGTCTGTTGCAGATGTTACTGCATCCATTTGGCTCATTTTGGTGTGCATGTGTAACTCTACTCTTTTTACTTCAGCGTTGTCTTGTCTTACTTCTTTTTTAACACCTGTACTTTCTACAATAGTATTTGCCATAACTGTAAGTTCACCTGAGAATGAGTCCATTTGTGCATTTCCTTCAATTTTTACACCTTTTACACTTCCCATTCTTTTTATTATTTTTTTAGCTTTATCTTTTTCCAAAAACGCCTTGCATGTAAGTGTACTTGTTCCGTCATATAAATCAAAACTTAATAATGTTTTTCCAGATTTTAGTGTTCTATCTTCCATAAAAATAATTTCACCATCTAATGAGACTGCTCCATCTTCTGGTCCGAGTTCTGAAACTTTTGCAAGTGGTGCTGTTATGTTCATTGTTTTTCCTAATATTAATGGTGTATCTTCTTCTTCCTCTTCTTTTGGAAGGTCTGGTATATTATTTTCTATTTCAATTATTGTATTTGCAATTACTGTTACATCTCCTGCATATGTGTCTAGTCCTGCTTTTCCTATAACTTTTATTCCTTTTGCCTGTTCTATTTGCGTCTTTATATCATTTCCCTCTTTGATATCTTTGGCAAATGATTTACATGTCATTGTTCCAGTTCCATCATATAAATCAATTATAAGCATTCCTTTGCCTGATTTTGTTTCTCTACATTCAACTGTTAATACTCTTCCTTCTAGTGTTACTCTACCATCATTCGCTGTTATGTCTTTTATTTTGATTAGTTTCTCTCTTGCTTTTGATGGTTTTCCCATTATGTATTTTTCTTCTTCAATTGATTCTTGTGGCATATCTTCTGGAATTCCACCCATTTCTTCCATTGGAATGTAATCTCCATCTTGTGGTGGCATATAATTTGGATCATTATATTCCGGTACATCATTTTGAACTGGATTTGTTGTATTTTGCATATTTGATGCATGTTGCCCACCTTCAGAATTTTCTGGAATATATGCAACCGTATGTTTTATTGCATCTTCTTCCATTTCTTTTATTTTTTTCTCGTGTTGTATCTCCGCTTCTTTTTCTAAAACTTCTTCCAATTCAATTTTATATTCTTTTCCATATAATTTTTTTATTACACTTTCTAACTCTTTATCTGTTTTTTTTGCTCTTAAAAAATCTGCTCCTCTAATATGCATTTTAACATTTATTATATTATCATTTATTTCAACATCACTTTTCATTAAAAGCATTGGCTTCATCAGTGGATATTTATGTGCCATATAACATATAATGTTCCTCCACTCTTCCTTTATTGTTTTTAGCTGTGTATCTTTTTGGTAGTGAATTGTCATATCTATGTTTGAAAAATGAAATCTTTCAATTAAGAATTTTTCAAAATACCAGATATCTTTTACTTCTATATATTCGTCTATTTCTAGCACTATTCCTAGTGTATTTGTTTTCTTTATTACATTTAGTGCTGTCACATACGCTTCTTTTATGTTTGCTTTTGTTTCATAATCACTAAATATTTCTTTTACTTTTTTTGTTTTATTTTCTGACATTTTTCTGATTCACTCCGTTTCGCTATTTTTTGTATTTTATCATATTTTGTCGAGGTATTAAAGCGAACATAAGAAAAAAATCAAGATTATTTTTATCTTGATTTTTATGATTTTTTATTTTTATTTCATAAAACTATACCATGTTGGTTCTGATACAATTGATGAAAAATTTATTGTTTTTATTAATGTTAAACCATCATTATTTCTTTGTACCACATTATTGGCATATGTATCAGATGAATAATTGTTTATCATATAAGCAGATACTGATTTTGGAGTTCTATCACTCACATCTCCTATACATATTTTTATATCTTCAATATCTGACGCCTCTCCTAAATCTACTATAAATCTCGAAAAACTATTCAAGTTCGGATTACTTTCATATAAAAATAGTGTACAATTCTCTCCACCTTCACTATTATTTGTATGGCTTACACTTCCATCATATAAATTTGTATAATTCCAAAATCTACTTTCAGTCCAATAATAAGGTACTCCATTAGTTTGTGAATCAAAAACTTTATTCGCCATTACATTGTATGGTATTAAATTTCCTTTTCTATCATAAATTTGTATTTCTGATACTGAACATGAATTTGAACCTAAATGGTCATATATTTCAAACAAAACTCTTTTTGTTTGAAATTCATTAATAAAACTATACCATGTCGGTTCAGAAATTACTGATGAAAAATCTATTGTTTTTATTAATGTTAGTCCTTCATTATTTCTTTGTGCTACATTATTTGCATATGTATCAGATGTATAATTATTTATCACATAAGCGGATACTGACTTAGGTGTTCTATTTTCTACATCTCCTATACATATTTTTATATCTCCAATATCTGTTATTTCATCTAAATCTACTATAAATCTTGCAAAATTATTTGAATTTGGATTACTCTCAGACAAAAATGATGTACAGTTTTGCCCTCCTTCACTATTACTTGTATAACTTACACTTCCATCATATAAATTTGTATAATTCCAAAATCTTCCTTCAGTCCAATACGTTGGTAATCCATTGTTATTTGAATCAAAAGCTTCATTTACAATAACATTATAAGATATTGGATTTTCATTTTTATCATATAACTTTATCTCCGATATTGAACTTGAATTTCCGTCTATATGATCATATACTTCAAATAAAATATATTTTCCCTTTACTTTATTTTCATTATCAGGAGTTTTATTATTTGTTACATCATTTATTACATTTTCATAATCCAATAATATATTATTTTCTATTTCCTGCGCATTTTCTGTTTTTTCCTTCGCAATGTGTGCTTTTCCAAATAGTCCATTTTCTCTTAAACCTACAATTGAAATCCCAACTAAAATTAGTAATATAATAATTGTAATCACAAGTGCCACAAGTGTTATACCTTTCTGTTGTTTTAATTTTCTCATCTTCTTTTTTCCTCCTTTGAATTTTTTATATTTTAAAATTTAAAAACTTTTTTACGCACAAAAAGATAGCAATATTAGTCTATATCTAATTTTGATATAAGCATAATATTCCTATCTCTTTTTTCTATTTTTATTATTTTTTTATTTTTTAAACTATCTGTGTATGTGTGTGTACAGCTGTAAGGCTTTCACCTATTTTTAATTTACTGTTCATTTTTCTTTTGTTCCCCTTTAATTAGTTTTAATTAATTTTTGTATTTTTATACTAACATATCAAAACTCAATTTTCAAGGGACTACTAAAAATTTCTCGGTAAATTTGTGATACAGAGTTACAACGATTTTAGCATTCAGACCTACTAATAAAGTGTGGAACGGAAACCGATATTGCTGTAGCTATTAGTAGTAATGTTGTGGTAACGGCTAGACACTGGATAGTCGGAACTGTTGTCGTAGAAACACCCTCCCCTATTAGCACAAGGATTACTTACAATGGAAGTTTTTTCTAATGTCCATTCCCATTCGTTTCCTGCAAAATCATATATATTCATCTTATTTGTTTGCTCTGATGCTCCTGTTGTTAATAATTGAGTATAATTTACATCACTAGATGTTTGTGAACCTGTTACATTATCTGTATCTACATTAAATTTTTTCCATACAGTTGATGAGTTTCCTGGAGATACATTGTATCTCCCTATTATTAATGTTATTAAGCAATTTCTATAATTTCCCCAATTTGACATTTAATTATACCTCCCTCCTATAATTTTTTCGCACCACAATGCCTTTGTTTCAATTTTAATATCAAAGTAGTATAAGTTTATATCTTGATATGTGTAGATAAAAAATTTCCATGAAAAAAGCCTTGAGCTTAATTTCTTAAACTCAAAGCAAAATTTTTTCAAATTGTC
>CAYQBQ010000008.1:0-17148 GCA_964415805.1 uncultured Clostridium sp. | reverse complement strand
TCCCATTATCAGTAGATTATGAAGAAAAATTATATTCAGTTGGAAAAATACCAGGAAGCTTTATGAAAAGAGAAGGAAAACCAAGTGATAAAGCTATTTTAACATCAAGAGCAATAGATAGACCATTAAGACCATTATTCCCAAAAGATTTTAGAAATGATGTTGTAGTTGTTGCAACAGTACTTTCAGTTGACCAAGATAATTCACCAGAAGTATGTGCAATGATTGGTGCATCTGCAGCACTTTCAATTTCAGATATACCATTTGGTGGACCAACAGCTGCAGTAAATGTTGGTTTAGTTGATGGAAAAATTATAATAAACCCAACAGAAGAACAAAGAAAAGTATCTGATTTAACATTAACAGTTGCAGGAACAGAAGGAAAAATTGCTATGATCGAAGCAGGAGCAAATGAAGTTCCAGATGATGTTATGTTAGAAGCTATTAAAGCTGGACATGTTGAAATTAAAAAAATGTGCAAATTCATAGAAAAAATGAAAGAAGAAATTGGAAAACCAAAATTTGAGTACAAATCATTTGCAGTTGACCATGATGTATATGAATTTATTGAATCAAATTTTGAAGAAGATGTAAAACAAGCACTTCAAGAAGCTGATAAAGAAACAAGAGATAATAATGTATCTGCTGTATCAGATAAAATAGCAACAGCTTATGCTGAAAAATTTGGAGAAGAAGCTGCAGAAGAGCACAAAGCTGATATTGGAGAGGCTATTTACAAATTAGAGAAAAAATGTGTAAGAGACATGATATTCTATGAGCATAAAAGAGTTGATGGTAGAGCAATAGATGAAATTAGACCATTATCATGTGAAATAGATTTATTACCAAGAGTTCATGGAAGTGCATTATTTACAAGAGGACAAACTCAAGTGCTTTCAGTAACAACTTTAGGAATGGAATCAGAAGAACAAGAACTAGATGGAATAGATACAGAAACATCAAAAAGATATATGCATCAATATAACTTCCCAAGCTACAGTGTAGGTGAAGCAAGACCATCAAGAGGACCAGGGAGAAGAGAAATAGGACACGGAGCTTTAGCTGAAAAAGCATTAGTTCCAGTATTACCATCAATAAAAGAATTCCCATATGCAATAAGAGTTGTATCAGAAGTATTATCTTCAAATGGTTCAACATCACAAGCAAGTATATGTGGAAGTACATTATCATTAATGGCAGCAGGTGTACCAATTAAGAGACCAGTTGCAGGTATATCAACAGGACTTGTAACAAATCCTAATGATGAAAATGACTATGTAATGTTAACAGATATTCAAGGAATAGAAGATTTCTTTGGAGATATGGACTTTAAAGTTGGTGGAACAGAAAAAGGTATAACAGCTATACAAGTTGATATTAAAGTAGATGGATTATCATATGATGTAATAAAAGAAGCTTTTGAAAGAACAAGAGTTGCAAGAAAACATATATTAGACGATATAATGGCACCTGTAATATCAGAACCTAGAAAAGAAATTTCAAAATATGCACCAAAAATAGTTAACACAACAATCAAAGTAGAAAAAATAAAAGATGTTATCGGAAAAGGTGGAGAAACAATAAATAAAATAATAGATGCAACAGGAGTAAAAATAGACATCAAAGAAGATGGACAAGTATTTATTTATTCTGAAAATTCAGAAAAAGCAAATCAAGCTTTAGAAATGATAGAAGACATCGTAAAAGAGGTTGAAGTTGGTGAAATTTATTACGGTGAAGTTACAAGAATAACAACTTTTGGAGCTTTTGTAGATTTAGGTGTAGCAGGAAAAGAAGGATTACTTCATATTTCTAAAATTTCAAAAGAGAGAATTAAAAAAGTTGAAGACGTTCTTAAAGTTGGAGACAAAGTTACAGTTAAAGTTCTTAATATAGATGACCAAGGCAGAATTAACTTAACAGCTATTTTATCAGATGATAAAGATAGTGGCGAAGAAGAAAAAAAAGATAAAAAAATCGAAGAATAAAAATATATAGTTCTAAAATAAAATATAAAGCATATAATATTAGAAATAAAATGCAAGGAGAAATGAAAATGCAGATTATTAAATATTGTATGCTTTTTTTTGTATTCATATTATCAGTTCTAATTGGTAAATACATATCACAAAAATATAAATATAGACTAGAGGAATTAGAAGAAATCAAAAATGCATTAAACATATTCAAATCAAAAATAAAATTTACATATGAGCCAATACCCGAAATATTTGAAGAAATTTCAAAAAACACAAATTATAATATATCAAAATTATTTAAACAAGCAAATCAAAATATGCAAACCGAAACAGCATCATTAGCATGGGAAACAGCAATAGATGAATTTTCTGGCAATTTAAACAAAGAGGACAAGCATGCAATAAAAACGCTTTCCAAATTATTACGGAATGACTGATGCAGAAGGACAGTTGAGTCAAATTGAAATAACAGAAAGCTTTTTAGAAGAACAAATTAGACAAGCGCAAGAAGAAAAAAATAAAAATGAGAAATTATATAAGAAATTAGGAATGACAATAGGATTAGTAATTGTAATTATATTAATATAAAACGAATAAGCAAGAAAAAATAAGATCTGACAGAATAATTTTTGAAAAAATTCAGACGGTGATGAGTGAGTGAAAGGGTGTTTTTTATGAGTATAGATTTATTATTTAAAATAGCAGCAATAGGGATTTTGGTAGCTGTGTTATATCAAGTTTTAGTAAGAGCGGGTAGAGAAGATCAGGCAATGATGACAACACTTGCTGGGTTGGTTATAGTTTTAACAATGGTTATAAAAGAAATAAGTGGGTTATTTGATACAGTTAGAACATTATTTAATTTATAGAAAAATATAAAAAATAATAGAAAAAGAAAAACTGTTTTTTTCCTCCGTCCCCAAAAACAGTTTTATAGGAGAGTAAAAAATGGAAATCATAAAAATAATTGGAATTGCATTAATTGCATTAATTATAATAATAATGTTAAAACAATATAGACCTGAATATGCAATATTTATAAGTATATTGACGGGTGTATTAATTTTATTTTTAGTTATGGATAGATTGACTGGAATAATAAATTTGGTAGAATCAATTCAAGATAAATTTTCTATAAACACACAGTTTATAGCTTTATTAATAAAGATAACAGGAATAGCTTTTCTTTCAGAATTTGCAGTAAGTATATGTAAAGATTCAGGAGAAGCAGCAATTGCAAGTAAAATAGAACTTGGAAGCAAAATTATAATTATATCAATGTCTATACCTATAATATCTAGTTTACTTGAAATTATATTAAAAATTTTGCCATAAATCATAGATAAAGAGGAGGGAAAGGGAATGTGAATATACAAGAGAAAATTGTGTTAGTACTAATAATGTTTATATTAATTATTTTAAAAAGTAATATATCATATTGTAGTGATGTAGATGAAAGCACAATAGAAAATCAACAGAAAAATTTTGGAATAAATTCGTTTATTGAGAATTCAAAGAAATATACTGGAGATTTTTTTGAGAATATAGATATAAATGAAATTTTGAATTCTGCAATAAAAGGAGAAATTGATAATTCTACTATATATAAAAAAATATTAAGTTTATTGGGTACTGAAGTTCAGATTGGATTGAGAAGTTTATTAAGTATTTTAGTTATTATAATAATACATAGTTTATTAAAATCAGTAAGTGAAAGCCTAGAAAATGATAATATATCTAAGCTAATATATTATGTTCAATATATTGCTGTTGTTACAGTTATAATGAGCAATTTTTCAGACATAGTAAATTTAGTAAAAGACACGACATCAAATTTGGTAGGATTTATGAATACTTTAATACCAATTCTTGTTTCATTAATGCTATATACAGGAAGTATAGCTACAACAAGTATATTAGAACCAATAATTTTATTTATGGTGAATTTTATAGGTAATCTGATTCAAAACATATTAATACCAATGATATTAATAATTGCATCAATAAGTATAATATCAAAAATATCTGATAAAGTTCAAATAGAAAAAATATCAAAATTTTTAAAATCGAGTACGACATGGTTTTTAGGAATAGTTTTAACTGTTTTTGTGGGAGTTGTTTCATTAGAAGGAACTTTGTCAAGTTCAGTTGATGGGATAACAGCAAAAACAGCAAAGACAATTGTAAGCTCAGCAGTACCAGTTGTTGGGAAAATTTTAGGAGATGTTGTTGATAGTGTTTTAGGTTGTGGAGTTATTCTAAAAAATGCAGTAGGATTTTTGGGGGTGATAATTATTATAGGAATATGTATATTGCCAATTTTAAAACTTACAGTTTTAACTTTTTCTTATAAATTAGTGGCAAGTGTAAGTGAAGTAATTGCGGATTCTAAAATTGTAAAATTGTTAGATGAAGTAGCAGATATTTTTAAAATACTACTTGCAATATTGGTTTCAGTTTCTTTTATGGTTATTATTGGGACAACTCTACTGATAAAAATGTCAAATACAGGTATGATGTTTAGATAAGGAGAGAAAATGATTAATTTTTTAAGTTCTTGGGTGAAAAATTTAGCATTGGCTTTAATTATAGTTTCAATATTGGAGATGATTCTTCCTAATAATAAGACAAAGAAGTATGTAAAAGTGATTATGGGATTATATATATTATTTAGTATAATATCACCATTTATAGAAAATAGTGATAAGTTAAATATAAATAATTTTGATTTTAATTCGTATGTTGAAAAAACACAAACAGCATCGAGTACATATGATAACATAGACCAAACTTCTATGGATAATAGGTTGAATCAAATATATAAAGATGAACTTGAAAAGGATATTATAAAAAAGGTTGAAGAAAAAGGTTATGAAGTAGAAAGTTGTAAAGCAATAGTACATATATCACAAGAGGATAGTGGGATAGAGAAAATAACTTTAAAAATTAGTGGTAAAGTGAATAATGATAATGAAGAAAATTCGAATACGATAGAAGATAAAATTGTTACAGAGATTCAAAAAATACAAAGAATAGATATAAATATTTCTGAAAAAGAAGATAAAGAGGAAGTGTCGGCCAATATAAGTAAAACTGATATTAAAATAATAACTGATTTTTTAATAAATGAATATGGGGTGGATGAAAGATGTTTAAAGATAAGCTAAAAACAATAATGGGTAGAAGTGAAACTGAAAATCAAGGAAATAATAAAAAGAAAATTGAAAATTTAGTATTTTTAATAATAATATTAATAATTACAGTTGTAATAATAAATTATATATGGAATGGAAATAAAAATTCAAATAAAACAATAACGAATTCAGCAGGTAAACAATTGGCAACAGTACAAAATAAACAAGATAATAAACAGAGTGAAATAAGTGAAATTAATTTAGAGCAAAGATTAGAGAATATTCTCAGTAATATTAATGGAGTAGGAAGTGTTAAAGTTTTTATAAATTATTCAGAGTCAAGTGAGATGGCAGCGATGTATAATGAAAATTCAAAAACAAGTGTAACAGAAGAAACTGATAAGTCTGGAGGTGTAAGAAAAATTGAAGAAACAGATTCTCAAAAAGAAATTGTTTATCAGGAAAACAATGGAAGCAAAACTCCAATTGTAAAAAAAACAATAGAACCTAAAATAGAAGGAGCAATTATTACTGCAAAGGGAGCTTCTGATATTAATATAAAAACAAGTATAATTCAAGCTGTGGAAGCCGCAACAGGTCTTGCCACACATAAAATTCAAGTATTTGAAATGTCTCAATAATGATGAGGGAGGAGATACAGTTATGAAATTATTTAAGAAGAATCAAGTTGTAATTTATGTTATTGCTTTAATGTTAGTTGTAGCAGGATATTTAAATTATACAGCTACTAATGATTTAGATTCAGCAATTCAAACAAGTAGTAGTGAAGAAGAATTGGCAAAAATGGCAAATATTGGAGATGCACAATTGGTTAGTAGTAATGTTGTTAGTGAAGAAAATTATATTAAAGAGAATACTACTAATACTACAAATAATTCAATAGTTAATAATAATGAAATAGTTGATAATAATACTATAACTACAAGTAGTAGTGTTTCTAGTAATAATGAATATTTTTCAACTTCAAAGCTGGAGAGAGATACTATGTATTCTCAAATGTTAGAAACTTATGAAAATATTTTAAATAGTAATAATTCACTAGAAACACAAAAACAATCTGCTTCAGAAGAAATTACAAAGATAAATAATGTAAAAAATGGAATAATGATTTGCGAAAATTTGATTAAAACTAAAGGATTTAAAAATGTGGTTATTTTTGTTAATGGAGATAGTATAAGTGTAATTGTAGAAGATGAACAATTAAGCCCAGAAGAGGTTGCTCAGATTCAAAATATTATTTCTAGAGAATTAAATGCTAAAGTAGAAAATATACATATTTCAAGTAAATAGTTATAAAATATTGTTATTAATTTTGTATTAAAAGTATTTGATACAAAACTAATTAAAAAAAGTATAAAAATGTGAAACAAAATTAGTAAAAATTTATAATAATGTTTCACATTTAATATTAGAAGGTGTTGCAACTACATATACAGATACAGAAAGCATTATTGAAGGGGGAAAAGTAAATAATATGACATCAGAAGATATTATGAAAATAGTAAATCTAAAACATGCTTGGGAATTTATATTAAACAAAAATGTTATATTAAGTAATACTAATTTTACTCTATTATGCGAAATAAATAAAATGGTAGAAGAAGGCTTTTACTATTTCAGTAATTTTTAGTAACCATTATTTAATTTCAAAAGGAAAAGGCATTATAGTAATTCCAGCAGAATTAACAGAAGATTTTAAAGAGTTACTTATTTCTTATTATGAAGGAAAAGATGAAAAGAAAATAAAAATATTTATTAAAGAAAAATGTTATATGAGTATATAGAGAAAATCAGTAAATATAAATTTAAAAGATAGTCTAGTTTTTAATGATAAAAACATATGGTATAGTAGATTTTGATTTTTAAGAAAACATTATTTTATCCTTTTTGCAGAAAATGTATTGGAATGGACATTAGAGCTATACTTTATTAATTTAAAAAAGCATAAGTTTTTTTAAAAAGTCTTGTGCTTTTTTTATTTTACCTATATAATAAATACATCAAAGAGCAAGGAGGGAGAAAAAACAACATGAATTTTATAGAAACAATAAAAGAACGAGCAAGACAAGAAATAAAAACAATAGTACTTCCAGAAGCAGAAGATATAAGAACATTAAAAGCAACTGAAACAGCATTAAAGGAAGAATATGCAAATATAATTTTAGTAGGAAATAAAGAAAAAATATTAGAAATTGCCAAAAGTAACAATTTAAATATTGAAGGAGCAGAAATAGTAGAACCACAAACATCTCCAAACTACGAAAAATATACAAATTTATTATATGAATTAAGAAAACATAAAGGGATGACACTAGAACAAGCAAAAAAAATATCATTAGACCCTGTGTATTTTGGTATGTTAATGGTAAAAGATGAAGAAACAAAAGCAGACGGACTAGTTTCAGGTGCTGTGCATTCAACAGCTGATACATTAAGACCAGCACTACAAATATTAAAAACAGCTCCCGATACAAAATTAGTTTCAGCATTTTTTGTAATGGTTGTACCAGAATGTGAATATGGTTCAAATGGAACATTTATATTTGGAGATGCAGGTCTAAACGCAAACCCAAATCCAGAAGAATTATCAGAAATAGCAATATCATCAAGTAAAAGTTTTAAGCAATTAGTTGGAGAAGAACCAAAGGTTGCAATGCTATCATATTCAACATATGGAAGTGCAAAATCTGAATTAACAGAAAAGGTTATTGAAGCAACAAAATTGTTAAAAGAAAAAGAACCAGCATTAAAAGCAGACGGAGAATTACAACTAGATGCAGCAATAATACCAGAAGTAGCAAAATCAAAAGCACCAGGAAGTGATGTAGCAGGAGAGGCAAATGTATTAATATTTCCAAATTTAGATGCAGGAAATATAGGATATAAATTAGTACAAAGATTAGCAAAAGCTGAAGCATATGGACCATTGTGTCAAGGAATTGCAAAACCAGTAAACGATTTATCAAGAGGATGTAGCTATCAAGATATTGCTGGAGTAATAGCAATTACAGCTGTTCAAGCTCAAAAATAAACCAATGGGGACGTTCTCAAATTGGTTGAAAAAGACAAAAAAAGGAGGAATTTTATGAAAATTTTAGTCTTAAACTCAGGAAGTTCATCACTTAAATACCAAGTAATTGATATGGAAACAGAAGAAATGCTTGTAAAAGGATATTTTGAAAGAATAGGTCAACAAAATTCTTTTTTAACTCATAAAGTGAATGGAATTAAACATAAATTTGAAAAACATGTAGAAAATCATGAACAAGCATTAGAATTTGTCTTTACAAGATTAACAAATGACCATTATGGAGTTTTAAAAAGTTTAGATGAATTGGGTGGAATAGGGCATAGAGTTGTTCAAGGTGGAGAAAAATATTCACAGCCAGTAATAATTACAGAAGAAGTTATAGAAGAAATAAAAAGATGTAGTGATTTAGCTCCATTACATAATCCGGCAGCAATTTTGGGAATAAATGCTTGTAAAAAAATAGCACCAAATATTCCAATGGTTGCAGTATTTGATACAGCATTTCATCAAACAATTCCAAAGGAAAGATATATTTACCCAATACCATATGAATATTATAAAAAATATGGAATTAGAAAATATGGAGCACACGGAACATCACATCAATATGTAGCATATAGAGTTGCTGAGATATTAGGAAAAGATATTAAAGATTTAAAAATAGTAAATTGCCATTTAGGTCAAGGTGCAAGTGTATGTGCAATTCAAAATGGTAAATCTGTAGAAACAAGTATGGGACTTACACCACTAGGTGGGATACCAATGGGAACAAGAAGCGGAGATTTGGACCCATCAGTAGTAACATACATAATGAAAAAAGAAAATTTAACACCGCAAGAAATAGAAGATATATTAAACAAAAAATCAGGAGTTTATGGAGCGTCTAGAGGAGTATCAGTAGATTTTAGAGATATAGAAAACGAAGCATTAGCAGGAGGAACACATGCTCAATTAGCTTTAGATATATATCATTATTTAACAGCATCGTATGTTGCAAAATGTGCAGTAGCTATGGGAGGAATTGATGTTCTTACATTTACTGCTGGTGTTGGAGAAAAAGGACCAATATCAAGAAAAGCTATATGCGACCAACTTGCATTTTTGGGAGTAAAAATAGATGATGAAAAAAATAAAATAAGAGGTGAAGAAGTTGAAATTTCAGCTGAAGACTCAAGTGTGAAAATCTATGTTGTTCCAACAAATGAGGAGTTAATGATTGCAAGAGAAACTAAAAATTTAGTCAAATAAATGAGGGATTAAGGGGCCACCACCCCAAATCCCTGTATATTTTTATAACTTTGTTTATTATATATTAATATTTTTTCGAAAAAAACATAGCTGGGGTCTACCTATAGGTCTTTTTCTTAAAATATTAATATATAATAAACGAATTAAAAATTAATAATAGGGATTTGGAGTGGTGGCCCCTTAATCCCGGAAAATTTTGGAGGTAGAAAAAATGAAAATATTAGTATTAAATTGTGGTAGTTCATCACTAAAATATCAATTAATAAACATGGATACAGAAGAAGTAATGGCTTCTGGAAAATATGAAAGAATAGGAGAAGCTGAGGCATTTATAACACATAAAGTAAATGGACAAAAAATAGAAATAAAAAATCCAGCATATAATCACTCAGAAGCAATTGACTTTACATTAAAACAATTTACAAATCCAGAATATAAAGTAATAGATAGTTTAGACGAAATAAATGCAATTGGACACAGATTAGTTCATGGTGGAGAAAAAATTGCGGAATCTGTTGTAATTGACGACAATGTTGTAAAAGTATTAGAAGAATACACAGACTTAGCACCTTTACACAATCCAGCATGCATATTAGGAATAAAAGCATGTCAAGAAGTTATGCCAGGAAAACCAATGGTAGGTGTATTTGACACAGCATTCCATCAAACAATGCCAAAAGATAAATTTATTTATCCAATACCATATGAATATTACAAAAAATATGGAATAAGAAAATATGGATTCCATGGTACATCACATATGTTTGTATCACAAAGACTTGCTGAAATTGAAAACAAATCATTAGAAGGTACAAAAATTGTAACATGTCATTTAGGACAAGGTTCAAGTATATGTGCTATAAAAGATGGAAAATCTGTAGATACAAGTATGGGACTAACACCACTTGGTGGACTTCCAATGGTTACAAGAAGTGGAGATCTAGATCCATCAGTTGTAACATATATAATGAAAAAAGAAAACTTAACACCTGCACAAATGGAAGATTTATTAAATAAAAAATCAGGACTTTCTGGTATGTCAGGATTAGTTCCAGACTTTAGAGAAATTGAAATTGCTTCAAATGAAGGACAACCAGATGCTAAAATGGCAGTTGAAAACTTCAATTATACAATTGCAAGTTATGTTGCAAAATATGCAGTTGCAATGAGTGGTGTTGATTACATTATATTTACAGGTGGAATTGGTGAAAATCAAATTAATATTCGTAAAGGTATATGTGAAAAACTAGAATTTATGGGTGTTAAATTAGATTTAGATAGCAATAATATGAGAGGTGAAGAGAAAGTTATTTCTACACCTGATTCTAAAATTAAAGTTTATGTTATTCCTACAAATGAGGAATTAATGATAGCTAAAGAAACTTTGAGATTAACAAAATAAAGTGAGACAAGTGGGACAGTCCTTATTTGTCTCATAATTATGTCAAAATGTGTCGAAAATACATATAATGATAAATAAGCAAAACAAGTGAAAGGTAAAAAACATGGAAAATAAAGTAGATATATTACTAACAACATACAATACAAAAGTCGAATATTTAAAAATCCAATTAGACAGCATATTAAATCAAACATATAAAAATTTTACACTAATAATATCAGATGACTGCTCTTCAAACAAAGAAGTCATAGATGTATTAAAAGAATATGAACAAAAAGATGATAGAATACAATTATACATTCAACCACAAAATTTAGGATACACAAAAAATTTCGAATTTGTGTTAACAAAATCAACAGCTAACTACATAGCATTTAGTGACCATGATGATATATGGTATCCAAATAAAATAGAAGAAAGTCTAAAAATATTAAAAGAAAAAAATGTTGATTTGGTTTATTGTGATGCAAAACAAATTGATGAAAATGGAAAAGTATTACATGAAAGTTATTTAAGATATAAAAATATGCCAATATTAAACGAAAAATATCAAAAAGAAATTTTGCCGTTTTCTAGACATATTGCAATTGGATGTAGTCAATTATTCACAAAACAAGTAAAAGATTTAATGATACCATTTACAGAAAATACAATAGCGCATGATTGGCATTCACTTTATGTTGCAAGTAAATTAAAAGGAATTTATTGCATAGACAAGCCACTGTTTGAATATAGACTTCATGGAAACAATGCTTTTGGTGGTAGAAGCTTTAAACAAAATGTGAAAATATGGAAAGAAAAAAATGGAAATAGCTATAAATCTTATTTAAAATACAGGCACAGAGCTCTTACCGAAACATATTTAGCAGGAGTATTAATGTGTAAAGATTATAATTCTAAACTTCCAAAAAATGAAAAACAAGAGAAAACTGAGCAAAAAATAATTAAATATTTTGAAAATTGCCAAAAATCAAAAATTTTATATTTCCCAATTCATAAATATTTTAGATATTTGTATTTTAAAGGAATGAGAAAAAGAAAATATAAAGAAATTATGATTTTACACTTTCCATTGCTAAGCTACATATTTTTTTCAATTATATAAAACATTTATGCAACATGAAACTTTTTTTAGTTTTAATTGTATCTATATATAAAAAGGAGGAAAACAAATGAAAATTTTTAAAAATGAAATAGTATTAAAAATCTTTTGTATATGTACATTATTAATTGCATTGATATTAGGATGTATGGGAAACCAATATGCAACTGAAACTGAAAAAAATACTCAACAAATAACAAAGCCAAGTGTAATGTATAACACACATATACAAAATGATGGGTGGGAAAAAGATTTTTCTAAAAAAGATGGTGAGATGTCAGGAACATCTGGAAAATCTTTAAGACTTGAAGCTATAAAAATAAAATTAGATAATCTAAAAGATGTTTCAATTAAATATCAAACACATGTCCAAAATATAGGTTGGCAGGATTGGAAATCTGATGGCCAAATGTCAGGTACATCTGGAAAATCTTTAAGACTTGAGGGTATAAAAATAAAATTAGAAAACACAGAAAAATATAGTGTTATGTATAGAGTACATGTACAAAATATAGGATGGCAAGATTGGAAATATGATGGAGAATTTGCGGGAACAGAAGGAAAATCTTTAAGATTAGAGGCAATTGAAATAAAAATCATTGATAAAGTTGAAAAAGGAAAAATATATGTAGATACGGTTATTCCAAAAACATATTATGAAGAGAATACAGTAGAAATTTCAGGATGGAAAATGGCAAATGTATCAGATACAAAAATAAATGTAAAAGTTGACGATAAAGAAGATATAATAAGAGAAGAAAATATAACATATACAATTAGGCAAGATGTAATAAATTCGATAGAGGGATATGGAACTATAAAAGAAAATCCAAATCCTGGATTTGATTTTAAAATAAATATAAAAGCGTTGGTAGCAGGAGAGCATACATTAAAAATTGTATTATTAACCAAAGAGGGAAAAGAATTAGAAAAATATACTAGAAAGTTTATGATTGATAAAGATATACATATAAAATATAGTACTCATATACAAAATGAAGGATGGCAAAATTGGAAACAAGACGCTGTAACAGCTGGAACATTGGGGCAATCATTAAGATTAGAAGCATTAAAAATAGAAGGTATTAATTTGCCAAAAGGTGTAATAATAAAATATCAAGCGCACATCCAAAACATAGGTTGGCAAGAATGGAAAACAAATGGAGAATTATCAGGGACATCTGGAAAATCTTTAAGGCTTGAAGGAATAAAAATAAAATTAGAAGGAACAGAAGATTATTCCATAATGTATAGAACACATGTACAAAATGTAGGATGGCAAGATTGGTGTTATGATGGAGAAACATCAGGAACATTTGGAAAATCTTTAAGATTAGAAGCTATAGAAATAAAGATAGTGCCTAAAATTACAGAAGTTAAAACAAAAATTTATATTGATACTCCACTAAGTCAAACAGATAATACAAATCAATTAGTAAAAGGATGGATAATGACAAATGTGCAGAATACAACTATGAATATACTAATTGATAATAAAAAAATTGATATAAAATCTTTGAAGAGAACACAAAGACAAGATGTTATAAACGCAATTAAAGGATATGGTAATGAAGATGTTTACAATAAAACACCAGGTTTTGAATTGTATGTTGATTTTTCAAAATATTCATTAGGAACACATAGTATAACTGTACAAATTTTAAATGGAGATGATATAATAAATACATCTACAAAGCAATTTACTGTTAGACAAAAAATCGAATATAGTACAGGAATATATGGAGTAACAGGATTAAAAGAAAAAGGAGATAACAGAGGAAACGATTTAAAATATTACAAGTATGGAAGTGGACAAAATGTATTTTTTGCAACATTTGCAATACATGGTTATGAAGATTTATGGTCAAAAGATGGACAAGAATTAGTAACAATTGCCAATAATTTTTATCAACAATTAAAAAATAGTAATGATTTTAATTTAGCAGAAAAATGGACAATATATATATTCCCAGGTGTGAATGTAGATGGATTAAACTATGGAACAACAAATAATGGACCTGGAAGAACGACTTTGTATAGTCAAGCACCAGGTAATAAAGGAATAGATTTAAATAGATGCTGGCAAATAGGAAATTCATATACAAGATATACAGATAATAGAAATTACAATGGTACAACAGGTTTTCAAGCTTATGAAGCACAATATTTAAGAGACTTTCTATTAAAAAATAAATCTCAAACTGGACAAACAATACTAGTAGATTTACATGGATGGACACAACAAGTAATAGGTGATAGTGGAATATGTTCATATTATTCAAAACAATTTCCTGAAAATGATAAATCAGCTGTTGGAAGATATGGAACTGGATATTTGATTAATTGGGCAAGAAGTTCATTAGGTTCAACATCAAAAACAGCGAGGTCGGCTTTAATAGAATTGCCAAACGCAGGAATAAATGGACATCAATCAGTAGTAAATAACAATTTTTCTAATAGATATATACAGGCAACATTGGATATGTTAAGAAATATATAAGTAATTAAGCACAATAATATGAATTTTGAAAAACTTATTAAATTA
The DNA here is from genome assembly GCA_964415805.1 of uncultured Clostridium sp. GTDB lineage: Bacteria > Bacillota > Clostridia > TANB77 > CAG-508 > CAG-269. The sequence continues at coordinate 2,686 of CAYQBQ010000008.1, read as the reverse complement.
TTGAAAAGGAAAGAAGTCTGAAATGAAAAAAAGTCAAAAGATGCTAATAATTATAAGTATTCTAATAATATTATTAATTATATTAGGTATTATGTTTCATGTAATTAATTTAAAGAAAAATAATGAAAAATATAATAATGAGATAATAAATAATATGTATATAGAATTGGATAAAAATGATATACAATACCAAGAAAATGTTACAATTGAAGAATTGAAAGAACAAACAAGTATAAATGGAAATAATGAAATATATGAAATTGGTCAAGAATATGATGGAAGAAAAGTTTTAACAGTGAAGGCAGATATAAAATATAAAGTTGCTTTTGCTGGGATCATAAAGAAAGCAACACCTAAATACGAAGAGTTAGATGAAATTTTAGAACAAAATTTGCCTAAAGATACTGGTATTTGGGTGGAACAGAACAGTAGAGATAAGATATTAAATTTATTTAATAATAGTGAAAAAACTAATTCACAATATTATATTGATGAAGAAGGTTATATGAAAATTCTTGATGAAAAAAATTCTCAAACCGATTTTGATAAAAAAATAAAAAATGTTATAAAAGGATATAAACAATATATATTGGATTTATCAAGTGTTTGCTATATTGTTGATGATGTAACAGGTGAAATTTTAGATTATAATTTTGAAAATATGGATAGATATCAAACTTATGAATATTTTGAATATAAAGATAAGAGTATTATTTTTATTAATCAAAATACTTATGGTCAATTATCTGATTTTGATATATTTAAAAGTATTGTTGAAATATTTTAAAAGAGTTCATTTTTGAGCTCTTTTTTGTTGACAAAAAGCCAATTTAAATATACAATATACATGTCAAAAATGGAAGAAAAAGGAGCAAAATTAATGGAATTTATAAAATCAATAATAAATAATAGAAAAATACTATGGAGATTAGGAAAAAATGATTTCAAAAATAGATTTGCAAGTACAAGTTTAGGAAGTATATGGGGCTTTTTACAGCCATTTGTATTTATGATGATGTATGTTGTTGTATTTCAATTTATATTTAGAACAACAGGAGAAGGTGGCTCACCATATGTAGTATGGTTTTTGCCAGGTATGGCAATGTGGATGTGCTTAAATGATAACATTATGGGGGCAAGTGGTTCTATAAGGTCATATGCATACTTAGTAAAAAAAGTAGTATTTCCAGTAGATATAATACCAATGATATCAATAATAGGAAATAGTTTAGTATCAATATTTTTATTTATAATAGCAGCAATAGTATGTATGATATTTGGATATTTCCCAAATATATTAAGACTTATTTATGTTTTATTTGCAGCATATGTATTTATAATTGCAGTTACTAGATTTACATCAGCTATAACAACGTTAGTACCAGACTTTTCAAACTTACTATCTATATTAATGCAATTATTTTTCTGGGTAACACCAGTAGTGTGGGGATTAACACAATTAGCTGGACATTCTTTAATATTAAAAGTTATGAAATGTATGCCATTTACATATCTTGTAACAGCATTTAGAGAAGCATTTATGGGTGGAACAAATATAATTATTGCAGGACATGGTATTTATACATTGATTTTTTGGATAATTACAATTGTGATGTTCGTATGGGGAAATCATGTATTTAAGAAAAATAAAAAAGATTTTGCAGATGTTTTATAAAATTTAGGAGTAGAATATGGAAGAAACAATAGATATTCTTTTAGCAACATATAATGGTGAAAAATATTTAAGAGAACAAATAGAAAGTATATTGAATCAAACATATAAAAATATAAGATTAATAATATCAGATGATTGTTCAAAAGATAGTACCAGAAAGATTTTAGAAGAATTTGCTCAGAAAGATGACAGAGTAAAATTATATTTTCAAGAAAAGAATTTAGGTTATGTAAAAAATTTTGAATTTCTTTTAAAACAAGTAGAAAATGAATACTATATGTTATCAGACCAAGATGATGTGTGGCTTGATGAAAAAATAGAAAAATCATTACAATATCTAAAACACAATAATGCAGATTTAGTTTTTGGAGATTTAGAAGTTGTAGACCAAAATTTAAATACTATATACAAATCTTTTTGTGATTTTATGCTTTTAAACGACAAAATAAAGAAAAATATAAATTCTTATATTGTAAATTATCTATATAATTGCGTAACAGGTTGTACTGTATTATCAAAAAAGAAATTTATAGAAAATATTTTGCCGATTCCAAAAGATTCAAAATATGTTGCACATGACCATTGGATGGGATTAATGGTATCAGTACATGGCGGAAAATTAGCATATATGACCGAAAAATATATAAAATATAGACAACACGGAAATAACCAAATAGGTACAGAAAAAATTTCTCATGGTTTTACGAGTTTAGAACAAGTTAGAAAATTATTTATAGATGTAAAATTAGGTGTTTTTGGAACATATGTAAATAATAATAAAAAATTTCCAGAAGAAATACAAAAGCTTAATACAAAAGCATTAAATTATTTTAAAATGGTAGAACAAAAGAAAAACTTTAATTTTAAAAATTGGAATGTATATCATGAATTATATAAAAATGAAAAACCAAGTTATTATATTTTAAATTTTATTATAATGAATATGCCATTTATAGGAAAATATCTTTTTAAAATAAGACTTTGGATATTAAAATTAATGAAAAAAAGGTA
>CAYQBQ010000007.1:0-20888 GCA_964415805.1 uncultured Clostridium sp. | reverse complement strand
TTATCTCTTATTTATTCACTTATACCATTGCTGCTCCGCAGCAATTTAGTACTATTGTTATTACTAGCGAAACAAGCGTAATTCCTTTTTGTTGCATCATTGTATCTTTTTCTCCTTTTTTATCTTTAAATACAAAATTTTATTATTTTATAATAATTTTAAAATCATATGCATTTGCATAATCTAATGTCATGCTAGAATTGAATTGTGTTTTAGCTCCAGGTTGCAGTGGTGAAACAATTCCCCCAACTTTTGCTATTTCGTTCCCATTTTTATCATATAAAATTACATCTACTAATGTAAATTTAGTTTCTTTTCCACTATTATTAGTTACATTTGCTAGTAAAACTGATTGTCCATTTTTTTCTGTAAATTGTATATTTTCAAATTTTAGTCCATTTACTTCTTTTGCTTCATTTAGTTTTGTACTTGTATTTAGTTTTGTTCCATCGTCTAATACTTGTACAAATTCCTCTACTGTGCTATTTTCTTCTGTATCTTCGCTTTTACTTACTTTTTTATTTTTATTAACTACTACTATTATTATTGATATTAGTAATATTACGAATAATACTGCTATCATTTTCTTTTCATGCGACTTCATGTTTTTTCCTCTTTTCTTTCTATTTTTTTACAACTTTAAAGTCATATGCATTTGAATAATCTCTTGTCATACTTGTATTAAACTGTGTTTTTTCATTTGGATCTAATGGTGAAACTATTCCTCCAACTTTACCAAGTTCATTTCCATTTTCATCTAATATAATTACATCAACTAATGTTAATGCAGATTTCTTTTCTGTTGTATTTGTTACATCTGCTAATAAAACAGTTTGACCATTATTATTTGTTAATTGAATATTTGTAAATGATAATCCATCCACTACTTTATCTTTTTTTAATTTATCACTTGTGTTTAGTTTTGTTCCATCATTTAGAACATCTACATATTTTTCTTCTTCTACTTCGTCTGTTATAACTACATCATTAGTTTCATTTGCGTTTTCTGTTTTATTCTTTTTTGGTTTTACTATTAATATTACTATAAAAAGTAATATTAATAGTCCTATTATTAAAGCAATTTCTTTTTTCTTCACTCTATTTTTCCTCCTTTATTATTTATAAATTGGATACATACTGAAAACTCCAGTAACAACAGTATTATACTCAAGATTACCATCATGTTCTGTTGTTAATTTTAAGTAATGTTCACCGGTATATGAACTTACGTCCAATTCCATAATTCTTCGTGGTGAAGTATCCTTAACATTATTACTATCTTCAACATATGTTTCAAACAATTTATAATCACTCTTTTTACTTAATGAATTTGAATTGCTCAAACCTAATTTAGCTAAACATCCCAAGTCAGTGCCATTAGTATACAACGAACATTTCATTACTATTTTTTCTATATTAGTAACATCTATTTTATTTTTTAGGATTATCATTCCAATATTATGTTCTCCTGTTGTGTAATCACTTAGGGAACCTAATCCCCCTCCACCATTATTAGTAGAGTTCCATGTATTAGAAGTTATATTACAACTTGTTACTAATGACCAACGTTCTGAAACAATATTATAACTTGAAGCATAATTTAAAAGTTGTCCATGTTGCCAATTTTCTCCTTTATTTGTTAAATTTAAATAATTCATATCTTTTTTACAAATTGTACATATTCCAGATTGGTCACTAAAATCATGTTTTTGCCATACTGCATATAATGTAATACTTCCATTTATATTATAAGTATTTCCTGGCAAATATTCTGCTGTTGTTGAATTGCTATTTGTTGACCATCCTAATAAATGATATCCATCTCTTGTAGGTTGACTACTCGTTATTGTTACAGATGAACCTTTAGAATATATCTGTCTATCAGGAGCATTATTTCCATTATTTGCTTCATAAGATATTTCATATTTTTTATTTGAAGTATCATAAAAATATTTATCCAATAGCATTTTTACACCATATTGCCCATAATTAGAAAAATTAATTGAATTCGTTCTTGTATTTAATGTTGTATAAGTTGGTGATATATAGAAAAAGTAATTTTGCATCCACCAATCATTTGCAGAATAATAATAAGTTGTTCCTCTATAATTTACCGATCCACCAGCAGTAAAAGAATTCAAATGACCTGTCGTATAATAATCAACTGCACTTGATGAGGTACTTACTAAAATTGGTGCAATATAATCTCCCATATACGCTACTGCAACAATTGCTGGAGTATTATCAGTTTTATAATAATATCTTCCACTTATGTAACATATTGATTTATCTTTAGTATCAATATAATAATCATTATCATTTACTGTTGACATTTCTTGATTTTTTGTAGTTACGTTTCCTGCTTTATCACTTACCTCAACTGTAATTGGGTATGAACATCCAAATCCTTTTGTAAGATTTTCTAATTTATATGTTGTAGATGTTGTATAATCAGACCATGTTGTTCCGCCATCACTGCTATATCTATATTTATTTACTCCACTCTTAGTATCTGTGGCACTAGCAGACACTTGAATACTACTTGTTGTTGTTTCACCTTGAGTTAGTGAATTTATTGTTGGAGCCTCTTTATCTATATTTATTATATTTCCTGTTGCTGATCCTCCGTAATTTTTTCCATCATATAAAACAACATACATTTCTCCATTTTCACTAAATGTTTGGCTTGTTTCATCACTCCATGTTTGTCCATCTTTACTTGTTTGTATTGTATATCCTGTTATTTTTGTACTTGCGGTTACCGTTACATCTTTATTCGTCCATGTTTCTTTGTTTATTTCTTTTCCGTCTACTTTATATGTGAATTTTATATCTGCTTCTGTTAAAGTTGGTATTGTTCCTGTTCCTTTGTTTACTGTTCCTGTTGTTGTGTTTCCTGCTCTATCTTTTGCTTCTACTGTTATTGTATGTGATGTTGTTTGTTCTAGATTATTCCATATATATGTTCCACTTTCTTGATATTCTGTCCAATTTTCATTATCTAATTTAAATCTGTATCCTGCTATTCCGCTCTTTCCATTTGTACTTGTCGCTTCTGCATCGCTTGTATTTGCTTTTACTGTTATGCTTTTTGTTGTACTTTCTGCTGTTGGTGTAAAGTTTTCTGGTGGCAATTTATCAATATTTATTATATTTCCTGTTGCTGCTCCTCCATAATTTTTTCCATCATATAGAGCAACATATATTAAACCATTTTCATCAAAAGTTTGACTTGTTTCATTGCTCCATTTTCGTCCATCTTTACTTGTTTGCAATGTATATCCTGTTACTGTTGTACTTGCTGTTACTGTTACATTTTTATTTGTCCACGTTTCTTTATCAATTTCTTTTCCATCCACTTTATATGTGAATTTTATATCTGCTTCTGTTAAAGCTGGTATTTCCATTGTTATTCTATCTACTAACACTTCTGCTTTTTGCTTATTTTTAGCCACTGCAACTATTTTTATACTATATTTAACCCCTTGTGTTAATTCTGAATATGTATATGTTCCTTCTGTTTTACTTTCTTTATCAGTATTCATTAATGTATAATCTGTATATTCTCCACCTTTAATATAATACTCTACTTTTCCACCTTCATTTCTTTTAGTTGTAATTTCTACTGTTATTGAATTTGTTGTATTTTTTATATTTTTTAATATTAATTTAGGTGATAATTTATTATTAACTCCTATACATTCTACACTTATCTCTCCATTTTCATATGTTACTTCAAATACATATTTATTATCAAGCACTATTATCTGTTTTCCGTCTTCCTCATAACTATCTGTTATATGGATACTTTCTTTTTTATTTAACGTATCCATATAATCTTCTAATGTTATTGAACCACCGTTTTTGTTAGCTAATGTTTCTGTTAAAGCCAATTGCATTTCTTCTTCTAGTCTTGACATTTCTGCTTTTTCTTTTGCTTCTATTGCTTTCGCAAACAAACCATTTCCTGTCAATTCCGCTATAGAAACTCCTGCTAATATTAATAAAATTATAATTGTTATTACCAATGATACAAGTGTTATACCATTTACTTTTTCATTGTATTTAATCATTTGTTTAATCCCCTTCTTTTTTTTCAACAATATTCCTACATATAAAATATAACATATATTTTTACTATTATCAACGAGTTAACAACATATAATCATTTTGTAAAAAAAAAGAAATATTTTTGTAATATTTCTTTTTAATCTTTTAATCATCTTCTTCAGATAATTGCTTATTCTTTTTATTGCTAACAATTTTATTCATCATTATATTAGTTTTTTCAATTAAATCTGGTACATAATCTAATAATTTGTCAACATTTGAAGAATGATTTACTGGCATCAATTTTACATTATCAGATTGTATTACCAAAAATGCAATTGGATTTATTGTCACTCCTGCTCCTGAACCACCTCCAAATGGTAGTCTATATTGTATTTGTTCTTCTTTTTCTACTTTCTTGTATTCATCAATTGTTTCTCCCTTAAATTCACTTCCTCCAGCCGCAAATCCGAATGATACTTTTGATATAGGTATTATAACAATATTATTTGCTGTTTCTATTGGTTCACCTATTATAGTATTTACATCTATCATATCTTGGATACTATTCATAGCTGTAGTCATAAGACTTTCTATTGGATGTTCACTCATTTTTACATCTCTCCTCTTCTTTTAACTATATCTATAATATGTATCTCTTTTTTTGTTTTTATACGTTTTTTTAGTTTTTTATCAAGTAGTTCTATTCCTATTATTTGCGTTACTACAAATATTGGAATGTAATTTATTATGTACCTTGATCTGATTTCCCAAAACGAAAAGAATAATATTAACCCCAATATTGATAATCTAGAAATCACATTTACAGCATCATTATTTTCTTCTTTCTTATCATCTTTGTACAAGCTTGATACTACTAATAATATCATCATGCTTACTCTTTGCATTTGAGATATATAAACATATATATCATTATTTTTATATATAGAATTTTGAATTTTTCCATTATTTATATGACCATTATTTAGTAATTGCGGTATATCATATGTTCCATCATTCCATATCATTATCTCCTTTGATGTTATAAACTTTATTTTTTTATTCAAAGTATCATATTTTTTTAACCTTATATTTATCTCTTCTATATTTGCTTTTTTCTTTTCTTTCCTCGTTTTAAATGAAGTTGTAAACTCTTCATCTTTAAGAGTATACGTTCCATTGTTATCCAAAGCCATCATTATGTGATGTGTCACAGGAAAGCTTTCATTATATAGTTTATCGCTATATTTAAATAAATATTTAAATACTAAAGTTTCTAGAATTATTAACATTATTATTATTCCTAAACTTATCAATGTATATAGTCTAAAATTATTTTTTTTATTCAATATAATTTCATAAATTAGTATTGCAATATATATAATTCCTACAGTCACTTTAATATTCATACCCAATACAGTAATTATTCCAATTAAAATACTATATATAATTTTATTTCTAGTATTTTGTTGTTTTTTTAGTTTTAGATATAAATATAGTATCATAATAGTAAATGGCATCGATAATGTATCTGTATAAAATATAGGCACTGATAAATAGATTATTGGCATTAAAGTAATAAAGAATAATGTAAAAAATGCCTTTTCTTTTCCTAAAATTTCTTTTACAACTAAAACTACCATTAATATTGATAAATCTATTGCTAATATGTTTACAGTAATTCCAACATTTATGTATTGTTTTATGTTCAATAATTTGAATGTATAAAATATAATTTTCAAAAATATTAATATTGGAATATTATTAGGATATTTGCAAAAATAATATATACTATCAACTTTTCCAAAAAAGTCTGTTGCTTCTCTATACACAATTCCAAAATCCCAAGATGGATATACCTTAAATAAATATGCACATATTATTTGTATAGTTACTATTATTATTCCTAATATTATAAACATATATTTTTTTATATGTTTTTTTGATATTTTTCTAAAACATAGAATCATTATCATAATATATAATATTGAAATCACATATAACATTGTTCTATTATATGAAGTTTTTAATTTGTACATATACATGCTATATATCATATATATTATAATTATTACAAAAATCACATTAAATATTTTTTTTAAAAAATCTTTCATTTTTTCTCCTATATAAAAAGCCAAATTAATTAAATTAATCTGACCTTTTCATATAATTTATTTAAACTCAGTTTTCGCTTCATTTTCAACTTCTGTTAAAGTTTTTATTAACTCAGTTTTATCATCACCTACTTTACTTTCTAAATAGCTTGACAAATCCGTTATTTCTTCCAATTCATATTCATAATAGCCACTTTCTCCTATTTGTGATGCTCTTTTTCCATCACCCAAGCAATATATATAGTACCTCTATAGAACAAAACATCTTTATTTAAACCTGAACATATTATTGAAGAACCATACTCATCATTATTTTCAAAATTTTTCCCTACAGACAGATATAAATCATTATAAGGAGTACTTAATGTACTTACTTTCTTAACAAAATCTGGTAATGACACAAATGCTCTTGTTGCACCAGATCCAAAAGCCTCTGTTTCAACCTTTTCTAATCCTTCCTCAAAAGATACTTTTGTACCATATGCTGTAACACAACCTAATGAATAATTATCAATATACTTTACTGTACTTGGCACATTTATTTTTTCTACATAGCTCATATAATCAACCCAATCACCATTTTGATAAAAACTATCATTAGACATTGCATTATATCCAATTCCAATCAAATCTTTTGTTATTTGTTCTCCATCAACATCACCAGTATATTCATCTGGTAAATTTATGTTCTTTAATTCACCGTTACATGCAGCCTTTTTTCCTTCATCAGATAGTCCCTTAATTTTCCAACCATTTATCACGTTATTATCTATGTCTTCATAACTAGTATATTCCCATTCAAAATAAGCAGCATCAGTTTTCGTATCATCTCCTGTTTGTGGTGTGTTATCCGTCTGTTCTGTTGGAATAATATCACCTGTTTTTCCTGGTAAGTCGGGATCTAAACTTTCATTTTTTGAGTCCACTCTTATATAATAAACTCTATTAGATTTATATGTAACTTTTGCATATACAGCATTATTTGTATCATCCGCAAATACTGTTGACATGAATAAATTAGATAATTTAAATTCATTATTTAATTTTGATACAATATTATTCTTTTTTGATTTTATAATTTCAATCTCTTTATTATCATCTACATATACTGGTTTGATTCCATTTGTGGCTTTTATGTATTCTCCATAACTATTTTTAATTTCTTTTTCAATTTCAGAATAATAAATATTTCCATTATTATTTAAATAATCTGCTTTTACAGCATATTAGTCTTTTGCATAAAATAAATCTTAAGTTGAAACATATTTTTTATTAATTTGTTTTTTCTGTTTATTTATTAACATTAATGCATTTATAATCAATATAACATCTAGTTCAAATAGTAAATTTAAAGAAATATTTACCATATTTTCATTTATATATATCGGTTGAACAGAAAAAATTTGATTAGTAAATTTTGTTATTCTTTTTCTCAAAAAGAATGCTAATATTGTACTAATTGTTGGAATTATAACCGATGTTAAAGCCGCATCTTCTGTTCCTATATCTATCTTTAAATCAATATCTTTTATATTGAATCTTATTTTTCTTAATTGCTTTAAATACTTAAAACTTTCTTTATTTATATAATTTGTTATTTCTTGCTGTTGTTTTTTTATTTTTTGTTTAATTTTTTCATTATCTTTTAACTTTTTTATACTCTTTTCATTAATTTCAAATTTTAATAATGGAATTTTATAAAAGGTACAAAATGTAATAATAATTTTATACTGTTTATTAAAACATCTATTATTTAATTTTCTAGAAGAAAATTTCAAATTTATTATTTGTATTTTTATTTTTAATGTGATAATGATTAAAAAAATTATTAATAAAATTAAAAGAAAAACCAACATATCACCTTCTTTTTAAGTAATATTATTAGTTTTTCCATTTTTTTACTATTTAAACTATCTTATTCTCTTTTTTCTTTTCTTCAACCACTATATCACCAAAAATCTCTTCTTGACTAGTTTCTACTTTATTTCTTCTTGACATTTCAAGAAGTCCACTAAAAGCTGTTACAACTTCCTGTTTTTCTTTTTTATTGATTGCAAATAATTTATTAAAAATAAATTTCTTTTGCTTAGTCAAAATTTTGTACATTTCTCTTACTTTTTCAGCAACTGTATATTTGTCAACCAATGCAATCTTTTCAATATTTTTTGCATTTTGATTTATCTTAACGCTATTTCTTTCAACCAATAATCTATATACTTCTGGTATTTTTTCAGGATCATAGTCTTTTTCTAGCTTTTGTTTTGGAAGTTTTATTTCTTCTTGTCCTTTATAAAATCTATTTGCATATATTTTATAATTTTCTTTAAAAGTTTTACTTATTTCTTTAAATTTCTTATATTCTATTATTCTTCTTATTAGTTCTTCTTCAGTTATCTCTTCTTCTTCCTCTTCCTGTTTTGGTAATAGTTTTTTAGATTTTAAATATAATAATGTTGATGCCATAACAAGAAATTCACTTGCAATCTCTAAATTCATTTCTTCCATTGCATTTAGAAATTCTATATATTGTTCTGTTATATCACTTAAGTTTACATCATATATATTCATTTTATTTTTGTCTATTAAATAACATAATAAATCTAATGGTCCCTCAAAATTATCTATTTTTATTGAATATTTTTTTGTTTCTAGTGTTAGTATTGACATTGTTTTCTCCTTATTATTCTTCTAAAGCTCTATTTATATTTTCTAATTTATACCCTTTTTTTAGTAAATATTGTTTTATTTCGTTTTGTTCCATTGATGCTGATTTTTTATACATTATATTTGAAATTGATTTTATTTCATATTCTTCTAATTCATCTTTATTATCATAAATATAATCTTCTACATCATTTTTATTTAATCCCTTTGATAAAAGTTTATATTTTAGTTCTTTTATAGATAGATTTTTTAATGCAATAAAGTTATTTACTGTCTTTCTTATATATTCATTGTCATCTATATATTTAGCCTGTTTCAAATATTCTATTATATCTTCTAATAAATTTTCATCCATTGCTGAGGAAAATTTGGTTCTTACTTCGTTTTCACTTCTTTTTTTGTATAGTATATATTTTAATACTTTTGTTTTTTCTTTATCAAATTCTTCTATTGTATACATTTATTACTTCCTATCTTTTATATAATTTATCTATGCTTATATTAATAATATTTTTATCTAGCAAATTTTAGTTTCATTTTTGTGTCTGATATTTCATAATCAAATTTTTTGTGTTCGACTTCGTTTTTTTCTATATACTTATCTAACTTCTTATTTATTTCTTTTGTATTTTGAGTTTGAACAGATAAAATTTGTGCCATATTAGAGTTTGATAAAATATCTAATTTATCATTTAACTCTCTAAATCCGTCATTCATTTTTTCATTAATTTCTTTAAAACCTATATTCATTTTTTTATTAATCTCTTTAAAATCTGTATTCATTTTTTCATATACTTCTTTAAATCCTGTATTCATTCTTTCATGCACTTCTTTAAATCCTGTATTCATTCTTTTTTCTACTTTGTCAAATCTTTGGTCCATTTTATCCATTCTTTGGTCCATTTTATCCATTCTTTGGTCCATTTTATCAAATCTTTGATCCATCTTGTCAAATCTTTGATCTATTTTACTAAATTTTTCTTCTAATATTTCCAAAAGTTCTTTATTTTCCATATTATTATTTACCTCCTTTAGAATAATTTTAGAATCATTTATATTTTTCATAATTTATTTAAAATCTATTGAACAAAATTTACAATGATACAAATTTTTCTTGAAAAAATATTATTTAGAAAAAACATTTATCTATATAAAAAGCATAGATAAATTATGCATATATTCTAACATAATTTTCTATGCTTTTCAAGTAATTTTTTTATTATTTACCAAAAAATATTACTATTCGTCTTCGAATTCACCATCTTCATCAACCTCTGGTAATTCTTCTCCTAAACTTTCTTCAAACGCTTTTGCAAAATTCGCTCTTACTTTTTTCTCAACGTCTTCTAATATTTTTGGATTATCTTGTAAATATCTTTTTACGTTTTCTCTACCTTGTCCTATTCTATCACCATTATAACTAAACCATGAACCACTTTTTTCAACAATGTCCATATTAACAGCCATATCTAAGATGTTTCCTGCTTTAGAAATCCCTTCTCCATATACTATATCAAATTCTGCTTCTCTGAATGGTGGTGCAACCTTGTTTTTAATAACTTTTACTCTTACTCTGTTTCCTTTTACTTCTCCATCTTGTTTAATATTTTCAATTTTTCTAATATCTAATCTTACTGAAGCATAAAATTTTAATGCTCTACCTCCTGTTGTTGTTTCTGGATTTCCAAACATTACTCCTATTTTTTCTCTTAATTGGTTTATAAAAATTAATACTGTTTTTGTTTTGTTAATTGCTCCTGCTAATTTTCTTAATGCTTGTGACATTAATCTAGCTTGAAGTCCCATATGAGAATCTCCCATATCTCCATCAATTTCAGCTTTTGGAACTAATGCAGCTACAGAGTCTACTACTATTACATCTAATGCTCCACTTCTTATTAAACTTTCTGTTATTTCAAGAGCTTGTTCTCCTGTATCTGGTTGAGATACTATTAAATTGTCTATATCTACTCCTAATTTCTTTGCATATACTGGGTCTAAAGCATGTTCAGCATCTATAAAAGCTGCTTCTCCTCCCATTTTTTGTGCTTCTGCAACAACATGTAACGCAAGTGTTGTTTTACCAGATGATTCTGGTCCAAATACTTCTATAATTCTTCCTCTAGGAACTCCTCCAATGCCTAATGCCATATCTAAGCTTAATGCTCCTGTTGGAATTGCTTCTATTTCCATTGCTTTAAATTCTCCAAGTTTCATTACTGAACCTTTTCCAAATTGTTTTTCTATTTGACTCATTGCAGCCTCTAACGCTTTTTTCTTTTCTGTATTTTCTGCCATTGTTTTTTCCTCCTTAAATCATTTCAAATAATTGAACTTTTGTTTGATGATTAATTTATATCACTAAACGTTTGTTTTTGTCAATACTTTTTTTAAAAAAATTTTATTTATGCCAATCTTTTATATTATAAAATTGATAAAACCAGTTTGGTTCTACAGTTCCAGCCAATGTCTGACTATATGCAACTGTGTATTTATTATTATATAAACTTAAATATGGCATATCAGTTTTATATATTTCTCCCAATCTTTTGTAGTCTTGTTTCAATCTCTCTTCATCTTTAAGATTTTTAATTTCATTCATTATGTTTGTAACTTCTTCATTTGAATAATTAGCTAAATTATTTTCTCCAAAAAACGTTAATAAATCAGGACTTACTGATAAGTTCATACTACATAAAATCATATCATAGTTTTTATTTGTTAAATAACTTTGATACTGTGCATCAGATGCTTTTATTAAATTTATTCTAATCCCTTGGTTTTCTAATTGTTGTTTAATATTTTCTGCCACAGACACTCTGCTTGTATCACTTGCTTTTACAACAAAATTCAATGATATTCTTTGTGTTTTATAATTCACTGTTTTTTGCCAATACTTATATTTATAACTCCATCCATCATCAACTAATATTTGCTTTGCTTGATCTAAATTGTATCCTAAACTTGAATCTTGTTCTTGATATATCCACGTTCCATAATCTAACGGAAAACTTGAAGTATAATAATTGTTACCATAAACACTTGAAACTATATTTGATTTATCTATTGAATACCCAATCGCTTTTCTTACATTTGTCTGTGATAATATTTGGTTTTGAGTATTGAATGCAATAAAATCATGTTCTCTACCTTTCATTTCTTTTGAAATATATCCTATTGTCCCTATATATTCTTTTAGATTACTATTTTGAGTACTAACTAAATCAATATTTCCAGTCTTGAATGAATTATATAGCTCTCCTATACTTGTGTAAATTGATATTGTTATTTTGTCAAGTTTTAAACTATTTGACTCTGTATAATACTCATTTTTAGTTAAAATTAATGCTGTTTCTTGCACACCACTCACTTTATACATTCCTGTTCCCACTGGTACAATGTCTGCATTAAATTCTTTATCACTATAATATTTACTTGATAATATTGGAAATGTTAAATTATATTCGAAAAATGGAACTTCTTGACTTAATATAATTCTTACTGTTGTATCATCTACCACTTCTACCGTTGTTACATATTGTACGTTCGAAGAATATATTGTATCTGAGTCTTTTAATCTGTCTATTGTGTATCTTACATCCTCAGCTGTGAATTTTTGTCCATCAGACCATTTTTTATCATCTCTTAATTTTACTATATATGTTGTTTCGTTTTGTTTTGCCCATTCTTTAGCTAAACATGTTTCTAACTTATAGTCTGGTGTTAATGTCATTAATGGTTCAAATATTATTTTTGATATATCTTGTATATTTTTATTTTTACTTAATATTGGATTTATACTATCAAATGATGCTACCCCTAGCTTTATTTCTTTTATTTCTTCTTCTGTTTCTTCTTTTGCATCATATACTTGTTGTTCTTGCTTTTTTTGTTCGTCTGTTTTTATTTTTATTATTGCAAATATCATGATTAACACTGCAAATATTATGAAAATATATTTAAAGTAGTTTGATTTCATAACCCACCTCTATCTCTGGTACATATAATACATTATTTTTTTTATTTTTTCAATGCCTTTTTTAAATAAAATTTTTAATGGTATGGAAGAAAGGTTACAATTCACAACCTCAGAAAATTTTTGTGTGTAAGTTGCCATCTTAAGGGTTGTATATATTGGATATTGTATCCGTTTGATTGAAGTAAAAAATAGAAAATCTTAAATAAAAAACTGAGGAATGCTCACGGGAAAAATGTATATATGTATATGATTTGAAACATTTTCTCGGTTCAATACACAACATAAGAATTTCTAAAATAAATTTATGGCACCCTTCCACTTAGTCCTCGCTTCGCTCGACGTGAACTCTTTCCATAAATTTATTTAAGAAATTCTAATATTGCTCCAATCACATTCGAAAAGTTTAAAATCATATACATATATACATTTTAAGCCTGAGTGAGAGAGGCTCAGTTTTTTATTTTAGATTTTCTTTTTGAACGTAATGAACAGGATACAATATCCAATATATACAACCCTTAAGATGGCAACTTACACACAAAAATTTTCTGAGGTTGTGAATTGTAACCTTTCTTCCATACCATCATTTTATATAAATATTTTAGCAACATTATACACAAATGTTGTACACATACAAAGGAATACCCCACAAACTGTAGGAATTACAAAAGCTAACCCAGACCACTTCCAACTACCAGTCTCTTTTTTTATAGTTAAAAGTGTAGTAGTACATGGAAAATGTAAAACAGTAAACAACATTACATTCATGGCAGTAAGCATATTCCATCCATTTTGAATTAAAATCTGTCCTATTTGCACAGTATCTTCAATATTTACCAATGCACCACCTTTTAAATAGCACATCAATATTATAGGTAAAACAATTTCATTTGCAGGCATTCCTAGAATAAATGCTGTTAAAATATAACCATCAAGTCCCATAAGTTTTGCAAATGGATCTAAAAAATTTGCAATCATTGAAAGTAAGCTTGCACCATTTATTCCTACATTAGCTAATATCCAAATCACAAGTCCTGCGGGAGCAGCAACTGATATTGCTCTTCCTAACACGAATAATGTTCTGTCAAATATTGAACGCACCAATATTTTTCCAAATTGTGGTTTTCTATATGGTGGTAACTCTAATACCATAGACGAAGGCATTCCTTTTAACATTGTATTTGATAATATTTTTGATATTATTAATGTTAAAAATATTCCAAATATAATAACTACTATAACTGCTATTGTTGATAATATTGATGATAAAAATCCATTACTACTTGCATATGCACCTGCAATAAATATTGTTGCTATTGATATTAAAAATGGAAATCTACCATTACATGGTACTAAATTATTTGTTAATATGGCAATTAATCTTTCTCTAGGTGAATCTATTATTCTACATCCTGTTACACCACATGCATTACAACCAAATCCCATGCACATTGTAATCATTTGTTTACCACTACAACATGCTTTTTTTAAAAATCCATCCATGTTAAATGCAATTCTTGGTAAATAGCCTAAATCTTCTAGTATTGTAAATAAGGGAAAAAATATTGCCATTGGTGGAAGCATTACTGCTATAATCCATGTTAAGGTTTGATATACACCATTTATCAACATATTAGAAAGCCATTCTGGTGAATGCACATAATTAGCAAATATAACTAGTTTGTCTTGTATCCAATTAAATATACAAAACAATGCTTTAGATGGATAATTTGCTCCAACTATGGTAAGCCAAAATATAATTCCTAAAAATAGAATCATTATTGGTATTCCAAATTTTTTTGATGTTAAAATTTTGTCAATTTTTCTATCTCTTGAACTATAATCTTTATTTTCAAATGTACAGACTTCTTTTGAAACATCTTCTGCTCTTTTCATGATATCTGCCACTATTTTATCTTTAAAATTACTTGTTGTAATATTTTCTTCTAACAAGTTTTGTTTTACATTTGCTAAACAACTTTTAATATCTTCATCTTCTAAATCTATATTTAAATGATTTTTTATTGAATTTAAAATTTTTACTTCTCCATCAATTAGTTTAAGAGAAATCCATTTATATAATTTTTCGGAAATTTTTTCATCATTAACTATCGTTGTAACTGACCTGTATTCTGTATCACAATTTTTTAGTAATTTTTCTTCTAATAAATTAATATTTTCCTCTATCTTTGGATTATATTTTACTACATTTGGACAAGGAACAATTTCTCCTGTACATACTTTATATATTGTATCTTTTAACTTTTCTAGTGTACGTTTATCTCTAGCTGTTGTTCCTACAACTGGTACACCCAACAATTGCTCTAATTTTTTTAGATTAATTTTTATTTTCTTCTTTTTTGCTTCATCTAATAAATTAACACATAAAATTACATTATCTGTTATCTCCATAATTTGAAAAACTAAATTCAAGTTTCTTTCTAAGCATGTACTGTCAACTACAATTACTGTTACATCTGGATTTCCAAAGCATATATAATCTCTTGCAATCTCTTCTTCTTCTGAATTCGACATTATTGAATATGTTCCAGGTATATCTACAAATGTAAATTCTTTTTCTTTTATGATTGCTTTACCTGTAGCATTTGCAACTGTTTTTCCTGTCCAGTTTCCTGTATGCTGATGCATTCCTGTTAAACTGTTAAATATTGTTGATTTTCCTACATTTGGATTCCCGGGCTAATGCTACTGTATATGTATTTTCCAAAAAATCACCACCTTAAATATTGTTATTACAATATATGTGTATTATTTAAGATAATGACTATAACAAAGTGATTATAAAAGAGCGATAATAAAATCGCTCTTTTACATTTTAACTTTATAAATTTATATATAACCATTTTTCAAAAGATTTAATTTTACTTCCTCACTGGAATTTAATTTTAATACGTTTTGGGCTATTTGTTTACAATCCTGAAAATTTAATTCTCTTATCAATTTTCTAGCTTGTAAAATTTTATTTGCATTCATAGAAAATTCATCCAATCCCAATCCTATCAACAATGGAATAAACATTGGGTCTCCTGCCGCTTCTCCACACATACCACATAGAATATTATTTTTATGAGCTCCATCAATAGTAGACTTTATCAATCGTATTACAGCAGGGTGGAAATGAGTATATAAATTTGAAACCTTTTCATTTCCTCTTTCGACAGCTATTGTATATTGAATCAAATCATTTGTTCCAATACTAAAGAAATCGCATTATTTTGCTAATTCTTCTGCCATTAAAGCTGCTGATGGAATTTCAATCATGATTCCAATTTCTATATTTTCATTAAAAGGTATTTGTTTTGTTCTTAATTCATCTTTCACTTCTTGAATAATTTTTTTAGATTCCCTTAGTTCTTCAATTGAGGAAATCATTGGTATCATAATTTCTAAATTTCCATATGCACTTGCTCTTAAAATAGCTCTAAGCTGTACCTTAAATAAGCTTATATTATCTAAAAAAATTCTAATTGCTCTATAACCCAAAAAAGGATTATCTTCTTTTGGTAATTTCATATATTTTAGATTTTTATCCCCACCAATATCAAGAGTTCTAATAACTATTCTTTTATTTTGAAGTTTTTCTGCAACTTTTTTATAAGCTTCAAATTGTTCTTTTTCTGTAGGAAAATCTTCAGAATTCATATATAAAAATTCACTTCTAAATAGTCCGACTCCTTCTGCAGTATTTTTCATTATTAGTTCTATATCTTGTGGTCCACCAATATTTGCTAAAAGTTCGACATGGTGCCCATCTTTTGTAGCTGATATTTCTTTTTTATAAGTTTCTAATTTTTCTTTTTCTTTTTTTGAATTTTCTCTTATTTCTTCAAATCTTGTCCATTCTTCTTTAGATGGATTTATAAAAATTTCACCTGTTTCTCCATTTATTGCTATTAAATCACCATCTTTAATTTGTTTAATTATTTGTTTAACTCCAACAACTGCTGGAATCTCATGTGTTCTGGCCATAATAGCCATATGAGAATTTACTCCACCTACTTCGGTTATAATACCTGCTATATTATTTAAATTTAATTTAGCTGTATCTGATGTTGTTAACTCACTAGTAATAAGAATAGTATTAGATGGTAATTGTGATAAATTAATTTCTTCTTTATTAAGAATTTTGTATAACACTTTTTTCTTCATATCTGCTATATCTGCACTTCTTGCTGCCATATAAGGGTCATCCATTTCTTCGAATGTTTGAATTATTGTATTAAAGCCAATTTCTGTTGCATATGCTGCATTACATTTTTCTTTTTCAATTATTTCAATTGTTTCTTGAATTAACGTAGGATCCTGTAATATCATCAAATAAGCTTGCATTATATCTTTTTCTGTTCCAGATATTTTTTTTATTAATTCTTCTATTTCATTTTGTACCTTGCTAATTGCCTTATAAAATTTTTCTTTTTCCAAAATTACATTTTCAATTTGAACTTTTTCTGGTTTTATTTCTTCGTTTCTTAATATTACTACTTTGCCTAATCCAATACCTTCAGAAACTCCTTTTCCTTTTAGCATATAATTTCCCTCTTTCTATCCTAATTTTACATTTTATTCTATATTACTATGAAAAAATGTTATTAATTCTCCTATAGCTTCTTTTTCATCTTCTCCATCGCATATAATATCTAATTTAGTTTTTGATTTTATTCCTGCTGACATAATCATAAGAGGAAATTTTGCATTAATTGTTTTTCCATTCACAACTATATTAATATTGCTCTTATATTTCATTGCTATTTTTGCAATTTCCGTTGCAGGTCTTGCATGAAGACCTGTTTCATTTTCTATTACAAAAGTTTCTTTTACCATAAAATTCATACCCTTTCTTTATATTATAAAGATTTTTCCCAAACATTTTTCTTTAGAGCAGCCATAATTCCCATAGCTACAAAGGAACCAACAATCAATGCTACCACATACCAAAACCAATTTCCAATTAAAGGTAATACAAAAATTCCTCCGTGTGGTGCCATCAAACTACAGTTAAATGCCATTGACAATGCTCCAGAAACTGCTGAACCTATAACACAAGCTGGTAACACACGAATAGGGTCCGCAGAAGCAAATGGTATTGCGCCTTCTGAAATAAAAGATAATCCCATAACATAATTTAACAAACCTGCTTGTCTTTCCTTTTGTGGTAATTTTTTTGGAAAAAATGTAGCAAGAAGAGCTATTGCAAGTGGTGCTACCATTCCTCCAATCATAACTGCTGCCATAATTTCATAATGTCCTTCTGCTAACATCCCTGTTCCAAAAGTATATGCAGCTTTATTAACAGGTCCTCCTAAATCCACTGACATCATTCCTGCTAAAATTGCTCCTAATATTATTTTATTTACTCCACTTAAAGAGAAAAGAAAATTGTTAAGTCCTGTATTTATTGCAGATACAAATGGATTAATTAATAACATAATAATACCTATTAACAGTACCCCTGCAACCGGATAAATCAAAATTGTTCTAATACCTTCCAAACTTTTTGGCATAAAACTAAATAACTTTCTTAAAAAGACAATAATATATCCACCTATAAATCCTGCAAGTAATGCTCCTAAAAAACCAGAACTAACTAATACTTCTTCTGAATTACTTAATGATGTAAATGTTGTTCCAGCTTTTGCAATTGCTCCACCAACAAATCCAACTACTAATCCCGGTCTATCTCCAATGCTCATTGCAATATATCCAGCTAAAATTAAAAGCATAAAGTCAAATGCCATTCCACCAATAGTTTTAAAGAATGCTGCAATAGGCGTGTTCATTCCAAAATTTGATGGATTTATTGAATAATCATCTAATAAGAAGGCTATTGCAATCAAAATTCCTCCACCTACTACAAATGGTAACATATGTGTAACACCATTCATTAAATGCTTATATACACTACCTCTTTGTTTTTCATTTTTTATATTATCAGTATCATTTGTTGTGTGATGATAAATTGGTATCTCGTTTGTTTAATTTAAAGCCTTTTCAATCAATTCCTTTGGCTTACGAATTCCATCTGTAACACCAGCCCTAAGAACTCTTTTTCCTTCAAATCTTGATAAATCCACATTAACATCTGATGCAATAATAATTGCTTTTGCTTTTTTTATTTCTTCTTCTGTAAGTACATTTTGTGCTCCTGACTGTCCTTGAGTTTCTATCTTTATAGGATGTCCTAACTCTTTTCCCATTTGTTCTAACCCTTCAGCAGCCATATAAGTATGTGCTATTCCTGTTGGGCACGAAGTAATTCCAAGTAATTCAAAATTTTCTACATTTTCTAGTTCCTTTTCCTCTGTATCTTTTTCCTCTTTACTTCCAAACTTTTCATTTTCAGCTTTATCGATTATTTTCAAAAATTCATCCTTTGATTGTGCATTTATCAGCTCTTCTCTAAACTTTTTATCCATTAACAATGTTGACAAACGACTTAAAACTTCCAAATGAACATTTTCTTTTGTATTAGGCACAGCAATTAAAAACAATAATTTAACCGGTTTTTCATCTAAAGCCTCAAAATCCACTCCATTTGGTATCACTATTGCAGCAAGTCCTGGAGCTGAGATACTATCTCCTTTTCCATGTGGTATTGCAATTTCTTCACCAATTCCAGTTGTGCCTTCTTCCTCCCTTTTTAAAACTAATTCAAGATATTTATCTTTATCTATTATATTTCCATTGTTATCCATTAATTCTACTGCTTTTTTCAGTATATCTTTCTTATTTGATGCTTCAACATTTAAATCAATAGAATCTTTTTTTAATAAATCCGTGATTTTCATAAACTCCTCCTTTATTATTTAATTTGTATTTAACATTTTAAGGGATTATGGGGCCACCACACAAAATCCCTGCTTTTTTATCAGATTTTACTTTGAAATTAATGAGCAAAATTCCAAATCTCTTTTGCAAAATCAAACTTTGCTTTTTAAAATATCAAAAAAATGTAAAATTTTTTCTTTAGTTGCTAAAAAAATAGTATTTGTTGTTGCAGTTGCTGCCGCAACTCCCATTTGAAGTGCTTCCTTATAATTATCAAACATCATTTGACCTGCTAAAAAACCCGCAACCATTGAATCACCAGCTCCGACTGTATTAATTGTGTTTTCTGTACTCAATGCATTAAATTTATAAGAATATCCATTTTCATCCAAAAAAACTGCTCCACCACATCCCATAGAAACAATTACATTTTGAGCTCCTTTTTTCTGTAATTTTTTTGCATATTTAAGTGCTTCATCTTGACTTGAAATCTTTATTTTAAAAATTTCCTCTAATTCTTGCTGATTTGGCTTTATCAAATATGGCTTGTATTTTAATGTATTTATCAACAAATCTCCTGTTGAATCAACTACTATTTTTATTTTTTTATTTTTTAATTTTTCACATACCATTTCATAAATATTATTTTCTACACCGTTTGGTACACTTCCTGACAATACTAAAATATCTTCATTTTCTATTCTTTCCAATTTTTTATATAATAATTCAATATATTCTTGTTCAATATATGGTCCTTTTGCATTTATTGCTGTTTCTTGAGATTCTCCTAATATCTTTACATTTATTCTGGAATTATTATTCTCTATTTTTATAAAATCTGTTTGTACATTATATCTTTGCACCAGTTTTTCTATCTCTTTTCCTACAAATCCTGATATAAATCCCATTGCTGTTGTTTCTTGTCCTAACGTTTTTAGCACTATTGATACATTTATTCCTTTTCCTCCTGGATAGATATATTCTTTTTGGCTTTTGTTTATCTTACCAGCTTTAAAATCTTGTGCTTTTATTACATAGTCTAGAGCTGGATTGAATGTTATTGTGTATATCATGTGTTATTCTCCTTTTGAGACATTTGGGACAGTCCTATTTTGTCTCATTTTTTTGGCATATTTTGTCGGTATTTCTTTTTATTTTTTCTGTTATTTTAAATTTTTTCCAAAATAAAAAAAAATATTCATTTCTGAATATTTCTTTTTTGTGGTTCCTTTGTTATAGCTATCTACAACTTGGAATTCGTAACGATTGATACAAATATCAATCAGTTTTATATT
>CAYQBQ010000006.1:11003-21089 GCA_964415805.1 uncultured Clostridium sp. | reverse complement strand
GTAATACTAAATATGCTACAGTTACTTCAAGTGGAGTTGTAAAAACAAAAAAAGCTGGCAAAGGAAAAACAGTTAAAATAACTGCTAAAACTACTGATGGTAGTAATGTTAAAAAAACTGTTACTTTAAAAATAAAATAGTTTAATTAGACCAAAAAACCATAAATCAAATTTGATTTATGGTTTTTCTTGTATAATTTTTATTTTATATAATGTTTAAAATATTCCAAATAAAATATTACTTAATATTCTATTTTTTTGTATCCAATACTTTTCTTTTTATTAGTACTATTCCTACTCCTAATACTATAAACGCAGATATACTAACTGTAATCGGTAATACAAAGTTTAAATTCTTACCTGTAGAAGGCAATATAATAACTTCTTCTGCTTGAGAATCATCTAGTTCACAATTTTTTCCCTCTGGAACATAATTTCCTGGAGTAATATACCTAATTGTTGATCCACCATTCTTAGATAATTTTATAATTTCAGCTTCATTATTAAAATTAATACCTTTAGTTGTAGTTAATAATTGTGATATTTTTAAATTTGGTGTAGATATAGAGTCTCCTGGTAATATTTCTTTATTTTCTAAAGCTTTTGTATAATAAACTTTTTTATTTGAAACCTTTTTATAATTTCCAAATACTGCATCACCTATAACCTTACTATTTATTTCGGAATCTGTAACCTGCGTCCAGTTTTCATTTTCTATATTTGGCAAGCTATTATCTAAATAATCTGCAATTATGTGAGATTTTATTTTGACAACGTCTTTATAATCTACATAGAATTTTTTATTTTTTTCAACTTCTATTTCATAAGTATATCCTTGACTATTATTTTTATTGCTTGGGAAAAAACCTTTTGACCCAAATTTATAGAATTCCTCATTTTCAACATCTATCTCACTATTGTTTTTCACAACAAATCTATATGTTATTTCAATTGTTGCTCCTTGAATCAACTCATTGTCTATTTCTATTTTTGCAAATCCTTTTCCATCTTTTGATGGCAATTGATATGCTATTTTAGTTCCCGTTACTTTACCATCTTCTCCTATCTTAGCGTCTACCATTGTTTGCCCATTTGCCAATACTAATTTTATTGAGTCAATTCTTTTTACTAGTTCTATACTCTGTCTTGCTCTTTCCACAATACCAAAATCAATATTATTAACCTCATAAACTCCATCTGGTATTTCTTTAAGTTCTATTCCAAATTCCATATTATAAGTAGTAGAAATCATTTTATCCTCTGTATTCACAACATTTGTACTGTAGTTTTTTCCATCCTCTGCAACTTTTTGTTGTATATCATTCAATTTTTCATCAAACTCTTTTCTCTTGCCCCAATCATCTATTGCATCAGAAAATTGATGTTCTTCACTCACTTTATACCAATCTTTAGCATCTAGTTTTGCATATCTTTCTCTATCATATATTGTTCCTTTATAATCTTGTACCGGTATTGTTTGTATATTATTATTTTTATCTATATACGTTTGTCCTCCCCATTTATATTTCAATATATAATTTCCTGGTATAAATCCTTCAATTGTAAATTTACCATTTTCATCTGTTGTAGTTTCTATAGGATCTATATAACTTTTGCCCTCTTGATTTTTGTCAGTTGATTCTAATATAACTTCAACTCCCTTAATTTTGCTTTCACCACTATCATAATATCCATTTCCTTCTCTTATCTTTCCAGTTTTTAGTTCATCACTTGTACTGTCTAAGAATACCATTCCTGATAATGTTCTATTTGTCCTATATACTATGTCAAATCCTGGAGCCGAATCTGTGTCATCTTCATATGTTTTTACATCTCCTGGTATCGCATTACCCGGTTCAGAATCTTTATCAAGACCTGCATATATTTTATCATCTTTATCAAATATTGAATATGAATTTATTTCTGCAGTATTATTTAAAAGCTTATCTTTAGAATCTTGTTCTTCTTCATGTATAATATTTAATATATCGTTTCTACTTAATTTAAACTTCACATATATATCTTTTGACTGACCACTTTCTATTTTGCCTATATCATCTGTTGTATCTATCACTAATTTTGCATATTTATCTAAATCATATTTTTGGATTTTACTATCTTTCACCTCTCTATAATGTATATTTCCATTGTCATCCTTAGTTCCAATTCCTTCTACACTATATGTTTTACTATAATAATCAACCAAACTATTAATTTTCGTTTTTAAACTTGTAGATTCATTTCGTACTTGTATTCTATATGTGATATATGCTGTTAAATCTTTACTGTCATCTTCCCATAAAACGTCAGATTTATATATAGGTCTTTTATATGTCATACTTGCATATTTGTTGTCGTTACCAAATTTAACATCAATATTAAAACCATTATATTCTGGGTTATTACTAAACCTTTGAGCATATTGGTATGTGTATTCAAAACCATTTATGCAAAGTTGTACATTTTCAATATCCTTAACTAAAGCCATATCTGGTTGTTCTCTTTCATAT
The DNA here is from genome assembly GCA_964415805.1 of uncultured Clostridium sp. GTDB lineage: Bacteria > Bacillota > Clostridia > TANB77 > CAG-508 > CAG-269. The sequence continues at coordinate 18,580 of CAYQBQ010000006.1, read as the reverse complement.
AATCCTAAATTAACATTATCAATTTCATAAATTGCTTCAGAATTTGTGACCTTAGCATATTTATATCTTCTATTTAAATATGAACCATTAACATCTTTATTATATATATCTGTTTGTGAAGTCATTGGAATATTCATACCATCAAAGTTCACTGTTGATACATGATCGTTTACTTTATTATACGTTATAGTATGTGCATCATTTCCATCTTTATCATAAGATTTATGATTTTCAATAGTTGCAAATTTTTCATTAAATGCATCTCTTGTTTTTTCCTCTGCCTTTGATGTATTTCCTTTTGTAAAATCATCATATGCTTCTTTTGTGACATTTTGATATTTTAATCCATTATATTCGAATTCAACATAATAATTTGCTAAATTTTCTACAAGTACCTTTTCAAATTTATATCGTCCATTATCATCTGTACCAACTTTATACTCTTTTCCATTTTCATCTTTTACAACATTACCTTCTTTGTCTTTTAATGTTACAATTATTCTTTTTAATAAAGTTTCACCCTTATCATATTTGTCATTTCTTACTGTTGTTTTTTTATCATGTTCATCCAGCCAAACATAACCTGAAATATCTATATACTTTTGTGTATTAGGTATTGTCTCTCCTTTGTCATCTTTTTTTACTAACCAATTAGTATCTTTACCTTCACATTTTCCATTAGTACTATATATTTCATCTTTATTTACCTCATAATATTTACTAGCATCTTTTTCTTTAGCATAATATGTTTTGGATTCCATTCCTTTAAGTATTATCTGTCCTGTCTGTTTAGAATCATATTCCTTATGACTTAATAGATGATTTTCATTTTTCTTAACATCAGTATATGATGTTTTTCCTTCACTATTTACCCAATATTTGTTTCCATCCAAATAATTTTTTCCTGTTACAAATTCAATTGCTTCATTTTCGTCTGTACTCCAACTAATATCACTTTCATCAGTATCATTATCATATTTATACTTAACCAGATATTCTTTTGAATTATCTTTTATTCTCCAAATTATAAATTTCACTCCATCTATTTTTATATTTGTATTTTCTTCATCTACCTTTTTTATTCCTATAACTCTTAGAGGAGGATTTGTTATTTTATCATCTTTACCATCTTTACTAAAATAATTGATTTTATTCTCTTCATACTCTCCTGTTATATATCTGTCATTTGATTTTTTGAATCCTGGCGCACTTTCTGTCTCTTCAGCATAATAAACTTTTTTAGGCACACCTTTAAGAATTATCTGCCCTTCTGTTCCTTTATACTCTTCTTTTGTTTTTGAATTATGCCATTTACCATCTGTATAATCTACACCCGTTATAAAAGACAATGCCTCTTTTTCTTCACTTGTCCATATTATAGTTGCTGATTTAGAATTTTTATCACCTTCCGTATATTCATATTTATATTCTTTTATATAATATGGTATTTTATCTGATATAAAATATATTTCAAATTTTACCCCATTTATCTTTTCTTTTTGTTCATCCTCATTTACTTTATTTATTCCAATTTTACATATCTTAGAATTTATAAATTGAACCTTAATGCTATTATTTATTACGGATACTCTAGCTACCTTCTTTCCATCTACATATACACTTCTCCATATATTATTTAACGGCTGATTCTGTTCACCATCTTCTTTATAATTATATATATACTCTTTTGATTTATCATCATATTTAGCAATATAAAAATTTCCCTTATGATATTTTATGTATACTGTTGAATTGGTATGATCATCTTTATTTTTATCAAAATAATAATTATTTGGTGCCTCAACTTCTTCTATCTTATATGTATCGCTAGCGTTACTGTCAAATTTAATATCTGTAACCTTATAAGAATTTTCATCACTCTTCGTATAAAAATCATTTCCAAAACTACTAAATTTATTATTTGTTGTATCATACTTGGATATGCTTATTTTTGCACCACTTAGATTTTCTTTCTTATCATCTGCATCTACTTTTTGTACTTCAAAGTAATAATAACTTTGATTTTCAAATGGACTAATGTATTCTTCTTGTCTTTCTGTGCCCCCCTCTATATATATCTCATAATTAATATTATCAATATAAGGATATTCATAATCTTTAGGAGCTTTTATTTCTGTCAAATAATACCTTCCAGCAGGTAAACCTTTTACTTTTGCAATTCCCCTACTATCTGTAGTCATACGAGCCTTTACATCACAATTTTTGTACAAATAATTTAAATCATCCTCAGTCAAATTATTTGATTTTATATTCCTCTTTATATCTTCGTTTTCTATTCTTTTACTCGTTAATATAAACTCAACATCTTTTATTCCTGGTATATCAGCCATACTTTTTATGTCTCTTCCATTTATCTCTGTTGTTCCATTGGCTACTAAAGCACTTGCTTTTTTGCTATATCTTTCATCTATTTTCTTTATTTTTAAATCTCCTAAATTACTTGCACTATATTTTATAGAATCCTTTGATGTTACAGGAGTTTCTTCTTTAAGTCTTCTTAATTTTTTTAATGTTTGTACAGCATTTTTAGTACAACTCTTTTCCCAAGGTGCAAGACGATATTCTAATACACTTATTCCTTTTTTCGTCACCGTACCACTATTATATACCTTTATTTCAACTTCCACAGATTTACTTACATCTACTAAATCTGAAACATTATCTAAATTTATATAAAAATCAGCTTTATCAGTTGCATTAGTAGTAAGTGGTTTTGTATTCGCATCTTTATCAACTATATTTTTTTGTCCAGATGAACCTTTTGAATTAACAGCGGCAATTTCCGTTCCATTTACCAATATCTGATAACTTTCAATCTTATTGGTTAATGAATATTCAAAAGGTCCAAATATTGTCTTTCCAGAAACTACTTTTCTGTTAGCATCAGATCCTTTACTCTTCTTTGTTATTTCAGCTTCTCCAATATATCCACTATAATCTGTTCCAAAATCACTGTTACTTAGTCCAAATAAATTATTTCCATCTTGAGTATATGTATTACATATATCCCTAAAATGTCCAATATTTAAAAATGTATTCCAATTATCATAATAAACTTCACTATCATATTTAAAATCGTGTCCCGGAGATTCACACAGATGAGCACCTGGTGTAACACATATAAATCCAGGATTTTCTGCTCCATTTTCTTCTCCTAAAGTTCCATTTATTCCCCTTTTATGTTGCCATACTCCACCTAATTTTTCAATCCACAAATCATTAACATTAACTTTATTATACCTAGTTTCAGCAGCTTCTACTTTTTCAGTTAATCCATATTTACACATAAATACCATTACAACAAATATCGCAAAAAATTTTATTGTTTTATTTATTTTTTTATTTTTTAACACATAAGCAACAATTATTAATATAGATAATACTATAAATAGAATTACAATTCCCTCTACTATACCTGTTTTTATAGAAATAATTACCTCTGCTTTAGAGTAATCATCTTCTCCATCCTTATTATTGCCTGGTGTTGAATCTTTATCATTTACAAGATTTGCATTTGTCACTTTACCTATTTCTGCAATATTTTCTATTTTTCCTGTAGAATTTTCAGTCATTGTTTTTGTTAATATTAGGCTTATTTCTTTACTTTCTCCTGGTTTTATTTGTTCAGCAGTTAAACTTGAATTTCTTAAACTACCATCATATGCCTTATACCAACCATTGTTTAAGCTATTATCAAAATTTAGTCCTTCTGGCAAGTAATCAATTATTTCATTAACTTCTCCATTAATTTCCCCTTCATTAGTAACAACTATTTTGTATTCAATTTCCACTGTACTATTTGCTATTTTTTTACTAGCAATCTCAACTTTTGCTAATTTACTATTTTTATATGAATATTCTTTTGTTCCATCAGTATTTTTTACTGTAATTTTACTTACATATTTATCTAATTTTAAATCAAATATTTGACTCTTTACTAATCCAATATCAATATTTTCTATATTACTTGATTTAACATTTAAAATATCCGTAACTCCTACAATTTTATTTTGTCCATCTATAGCCACTTCTTTTGCTATAGCATCTGAATTAGTAGAACTTGTAGCTTCAGAAGCTTGATATGTAGTAGTAGTATACATATTTGAATCATATTCAAATATTACTAAATAATTACCTTTTGATACATTCTTAAATTTATATTCACCACTATCATTTGTTGTTGTCTTCATTAGATTTTCATCTTCATCCTGTACAATTGTATTTGTATCAGAGTTAAATAATTTTACAGTTATACCTTTTAATAATTCCTCATCTGAGTCTTTTATACCATCCTTATTACTATCAAGCCAAGCCTTACCACTTATATAATATGTTTTTTCTTCTTGTGGCTCATCTGGGTCACTTGGGTTATCTGGATCATCTGGATTACTTGGGTCATCTGGTGTCTCAGGTTCATCCGGATCTATTGGTTCTTCTGGCTCATCTGGATCTATTGGATAATCAGGTTCATCTGGATCTTCATCCTTATAATTAAAAGGTAATATAGTATGCACTATACTATTAGATACCTTTGTACCTATTTCATTTCCATATACAGTAACTGTATTAGATACTTCCGTATTCTTTTCTACAATTCCAGCTTCACCTACTATAGTAATATTTATAGTTTTTCCTTTAGGTATTAATGTTTCTAACTTAAAATCATAATTTGTTTCCCCTTCTACTGTTATATGTTGACTTAATTTTTTTTCTTCTGTAGTTTCTATAATTTCACTTCCATCAGAATTATACTCAAACTTATTATATTTAGCACTAATCGGAGTAACATATTCTGGAAGGTTATCTATTATAGTAACAGCTGTATCAATTGCTCCATCATTCTTTATTGTAACATTATATTCTATATTATTTTCTAATTTAACTTTTTGCCCTTCTGTTGGACTCTCCATTTTAACACTTACATCAGCTGAATATGCTTTCACATATTGTGTATCTCCTCGATATGTATCTGTATTATCTCCGTATGCACTTAAATCAAACGGTATATTATACTCACTAATACCTTCTTTAAAATAAATAGCATTCAATCTTATAGCAACTAATTCATAACTATTTGCTTCAATATCTCCCACATTTATTTTTAATTTCTTTGATGTTGAATCATATTCATTTTCTAATGCTGCTACATAATCTAGTTCCATCTCTGTTGATAATATCGTTTCAGCTTGTACATTTGTAATCTTTTCATTTGATGTATTAGAAATTACAACTTCAAAAAGATACATATTTTCATATTCTCCTACTTCATTACGTGCAGGATATATGTCTATTTTCATTTTACCTTTTTTAGCTACTAAATTTATCTTATTTTCTGTTTCATTCTCATTAATATATATCTTATTTTCTATATTTTTTTGCTCTTCATTATTTATATCATTTACTATAACCGCATACTTAAATTCATAACTTTTATTTGATTCTAATTTTTCTATATTTTCAACAACGTCTTTTTTACTCTCATCCTTTTTCTCTAAGTCATTTCTTAACACTTCGCCTTCTGGTGAAGTTCTATTCGAGAAACTTCCGTCTTTTGTTATAAATGTAGTTCCATCTGGCACAGTTGCCTTAACATTTACATTATTCATCTCATTTTCTGTTGTATTAGTTACCTTAACAATATAATTAATAACTTCTTTTTCATAAACAATATCACCACTCTTAAGAGTCTTACCTCCAACCTGTGCTACTGTTTCTACCTTTAAACCATCTAAAGAAACATTACTATTTGCACCTTCCATAGCTATTGCAGATTCTGTTTGGCTATTTGCAGAATATGTAGCAACAGAAACATTCATAGAATCTATATCAACTTGTAATTCTTCGCAATCTTTTCCCTGATTAGCATATGAAGTTACAATTCCTGTCTCATTAGAATATCTCATTTTTATACTAGATTGTGTACTATATATATCTTTATTTACAATTATAGTTGCTGGAATAATTATATTAGCACCTTCAGATATTACATTATTACTATAATTTGATTGTGTTCCATCTATTTCAATTCTAATTACTTTTATTCCATTTCTATCTTGCACTTCATATTTGTTTATATTCAAATTACTATCATATAATAATGACACATCACCTAATATAACATTATCAACTTCACTTGGCATTTCTATTTCTATTACAGGATTTTTAAATAAGTTATATTTAGCTTCATTTGTTTTTAAAACAGCTGTAAAAATGACATCATTTTTTGTACTATTTGTTAATTTTTGTTTATCAGAATGTAATTCTATTTTGCTTTCTGAATTTTTTATTTCTGCTATACTTTCTGTTTTATATGAATTTACTTGTTTAGTATATTCATTTTTTACTTCACCTGTTTGTTCATCTTTCTCTTGGATATTGTTTTGACAAATAATTTCTTGTGTTAGCTTTATTTTATTATTTTCTATTGTTTTCATTGTGTTTTTTATAGCTTTTTTGTTTTCTATTTGTAAATATCCAGCTTTTACTGGTTTAGAAACTTTAAAGTTAACATTTGTATATTCTTTGTCATAATTTAAATCAATTATTCCACTGTCATCAGTCTCTGTATCTTTGTTTATTTCAGCAATTGTTTCTCCTGCATCATTTAATACATAAATTTTAAAATCTTCTCCTAAAACATTAACTATTTTGTCTTTATTTATTTTTGCACCTTTATATACTACATCTTGAGTATCAACTTCATCATCTTTTGCATCAATAAACTTTGTATTTTGGTTAATAACTATTTCATCAGAAATTTCTTTATAACTTATGCTCAATTGTGTATTTTCTGTATATTCTGTATCTAAATCTGTACCATTGTTTATGTTTGAATAGATATATCCATTATATAAATCACTAGTTGAAACATTTGTAGAAACAAGACCACCAATATTTTCTGTCACTTCTTGAGAATTACTATAATCTTTCTTAATTTTTGATTTATCATCATTATGAATTGTTTCAGAAATTTTTCCTTTAAACTCTAATTCCCTTTTTACATTTTGGTCATTATAGCAATTAGCTCCATAATAATATAAAACAACAAACTCATCTCTTGCCCCATTTACATTTTCTGAATAAACATTACCTTGTTCGTCTTCTTTATTTTGCACACCAACTCTTACAATACCATTGTTTCTATCATATTCGTACCCTATATCTTTTGCATTATCATCACCATTTGTAGCTTTAGTGCTCTTTGCAATAAACTCTACTCTTTCTGGATACTCACCTTCAATCTTTGGTGCTTGTAAAAGAGTTTCTGTATATTTAAGGGGTTTATATTCCTGTCCCTCTGCATATTCAATTCCTGTTTTTACATTCATTTGTACCAAAGTACCCTTCGTCTGTTCATCCAAACTATAGTTAACGTACTTCTCCAAGCTCATCTCTAAAACACTATTAATTTTAGATTCATCTAATGCTTCACTAATAGCATCTAATGCCGTTGACACAATCATCAATAGTGAACTATTAATCATCAATGCCATTAATACTAAAATCACTAATATTTCTTTCATCAATTTTTTCATGGATATTCCCCCTAAAACTTT
>CAYQBQ010000006.1:0-10903 GCA_964415805.1 uncultured Clostridium sp. | reverse complement strand
ATGTTTTTGAACCAATGGGGACGTTGTTAAATTGGTTCAACGCCCCATTGGTTCACACTGGTTCATGCCAGTTAAGAAAACATATTGACAAATATGTTATAATAAAAATATATATTTTTAGGAGGAACTAAATAATGCAAAGAATATTAAGTCATATGAGAAAAGCAATAGAAGATTATAATATGATTGAAGAAAACGATAAAATAGCAATATGCCTTTCTGGAGGTAAAGATTCAATAACAATGTTACATGCATTTAAATCACTTCAAAGATTTTATCCCAAAAAATTTGAAATAATAGCAATTAGCATAAACCCAGGATTTGAGTTTTTTGATACTAACCTTTTGCAAAATATATGTGATAATTTAGAAATTCCATTATTCATAGAAAATAGTCATGCTAAAGAAATAGTATTTGATATAAGAAAAGAAAAAAATCCTTGTTCATTATGTGCAAATCTAAGAAGAGGTATTATAAATTCTGTAGCTGTGAGAGAAGGTTGTAATAAAATCGCCCTAGGGCATAATGAAGATGATGTACTAGAAACATTTTTACTTAATTTGTTATATGCTGGTAGTATCGGTACTTTTGCACCTGTAAGTTATATGGATAGATCAGGAATTACTTTAATTAGGCCTCTAATTTATACCCCCGAAAAGGATACAAAAAGATTTGTAAGGAAAAACAATATTACTGTTATGCCTAAGGTTTGTCCTATGGATGGAACTTCTAAAAGAGAGTCTATGAAACAAATGATTTTTACTCTTCAAAAAGATATTCCTATGGTTAGAGCAAATCTTTTTGGGGCAATTCAAAGAAATTTGCCTGGTTGGAAGAATAATAATGTATAATTAGCACTTCTTTATTATATCATCTTGTGTTAAATTCTCTTTGAATACAGATGATAACCTAGATATCTTAATCAATAAAAAAATGAAATTTATCATAAAAAAACTCATAAAAAAATGAAATTTATCATCTTTTTATGAGTTATAAATAAAAATTTTATTAAATTTTATTTCACAATTGCAACCATTGCATTCTTTAAATCCTCAAGTTTTTTATCACTATCTTCTTCTGAAGAACCCTTAACACCCATATACAACTTGATTTTTGGTTCTGTTCCAGAAGGTCTAACACAACACCAACAATTATCCTCTAATGCATAATATAACACATTTGATTTTGGCAATCCCGTTTTAGATTCCTCTCCTGTCATCATATCTTTAACATAATCTCTTTCAACGTCTTTAAAAGTCAAAACCTTATAATTTCCAATTCTCTCGACAGGTGTGTTTCTCATATTAGTCATCATTTCTTGTATTTTTTCTGCTCCTTCAGCACCTTCCATCACAATTGAAACTTGTGTTTCTTTATAATATCCATATTTTTCATAAATATTATTCATTTGATCCCATAATGTTTCACCATTAGCTCTATAGTAGCAAGCAGCTTCACACAATGCCATAACTGCGGCAATACCATCTTTATCTCTTGCATAATCACCAATTAAGCAACCATAACTTTCTTCAAATCCAAATACATATTTATCACCATCAGATTTTTCTTCTTCTCTTTTCATTACAGCACCAATATTTTTAAATCCTGTTAAAACTTCAAAGCAATCTAAATTATAATTTTTAGCAATTGCTTTAGCTAATTCTGATGAAACTATTGTTGTAATAAACATTCCTTTTTCAGGTAATATTCCTTTTTCTTTCATTTGAAAAATTCTATATTCTGCAATTAATAATGCAGACATATTTCCTGTATATGTCATATATTCACCAGTCTTACTATCTTTTGCATATATTCCTAATCTATCAGCATCAGGATCTGTTGCTAAAACAACATCAGCATCTACTTTTTTAGCTAATTCTAATGCTAATTTAAATGCTTTTTTATCTTCTGGATTTGGATAATCAACTGTTGGAAAATTTCCATCTGGGTCTTTTTGTTCTGGAACAACATATAAATTTTGTATTCCTATTTCTTTTAATAATCTTTCAGCAACAGTATTTCCTGTTCCGTGTAAAGGCGTATAAACAACTTTTAAAGATTTTCCTTGTTCTTTTACAACTTCAGGATTTATAACTAAAGATTTTAAAGTATTTATATACTTATCATCCATTTCTGTTCCTATAATATTAAATAAACCTTTTTCAGTGGCTTCTTCTTTTGAAATTTCTTTTATCTCACTAAAATCTTCTACCTCTCTTACTTTTGCAATTATATCTTTATCTCTTGGTGCAACTATTTGAGAACCATCATCCCAATAAACCTTATATCCATTATATTTTGGTGGATTATGACTTGCTGTAATCATAATTCCAGCTGTACACTTTAATTCTCTAACAGCAAAAGATAATTCTGGAACTGGTCTTAAGTTTTCAAATAGATATGTTTTTATTCCATTAGCACATAATATCAATGCTGTTTGCAAACTAAATTCTTTGGACATTCTTCTTGAATCATAACTAATTGCAACACCTTTATCTTGAGTACCTTGTTCTATTATATAATTTGCCAACCCTTGTGTAGCTTTTCCTACTGTATACTTATTCATTCTATTAGTACCAGCTCCTATAACTCCACGAAGTCCAGCTGTTCCAAACTCTAATTCTTTATAAAATCTATCTTCAATTTCCTTCTCATCATCTTTTATTTCTAACAATTCTTTTTTTGTTTCTTCATCAAAATCTGGGCTTTCACACCATTTTTTGTATTCTTCTAAATAATTTTTCATAAAATCATCCTTTCTTTTGTGTCAATAGGAATGCACCTTTTTGACAGCATATTTTATTAGTATCATTATAATAACACTAAATTCTAAATAAATAAAGTCATTTTTTTAAAATTTTTTATATCAAAAGTTACTAGTTAATTGTCGAATTTTGCGATGAAAAAATGTTGCATTTTTCTTTTATTCATTGTATGATAAAAAAAGATTTTATTCAAATTTCAAATCAAAAAATTTAAATCGAAAAAATCCAACAGACAATATATAAAAAATTAAATCTTATTATTTTTCATTTAATAAACTATCCTACCCAAAAAATAAACACTCAAAAAGTAAACTACCAGATAAATATTGACAAAACAATTTTAAAATATTATAATAAAGGAAGTGAAATAATATAGAAATATTTACAATAAATGAATATAAGTTATATAAAGAAAAATATGATTATAACTACCTAAATGAAAATGAAGAAAGTTATGAATTACAAAGAGTAAACAATCCCCATGACAAGATCTTTCGAAAAACACTAGATAAGAAAAAAGATGCAGCAAAAATAATTAATAGATTTCTGAAAAAAGGAGAAAAAATATCTGACAAAAACATTGAAAAATACACAAGCAGTTATATCACACAAGATTTTAAAAATTCAGAATCCGATGTTGTTTATAAGTTAAAAAATAAAAATGTATTTTTCCTAATAGAACATCAAACTAAAATAGATTATCTTATGCCATATAGGATATTAAAATACGAATTAAATATAATGGAAAGTGTTTTAATAGATATAAAATATATAAACAAAAAATATGAATATCCATTAGTTATTCCAATAGTTTTATATACAGGAAAAGAAAAATGGAATGCAAATTTAGACTTAAAAAGAACTCAGTATAAATGGGAAAAATACAAAATCCAAGAATTATCCAAATATAACATTTTAGATATAAATAAAATTAGTAACAAAGAATTATTAGAAGAAACCTCAATAATAAGTAAAATAATGTTGATAGAAAAATCAAAATCAAAAGAAGAACTATCAAAAAATTTGAATAAAATATATATCGAAATTAAAAAAAATAAAGCAATGTACACAAAAAGAGAAAAACAATTTTTAGAAAAAGCTGTTGGAATACTAGCATTAAATTTAATTGAAGAAAAAAAATTAAAAAAATTTTTAAAAAATATAAATTTAGGAGATGATGGTACTATGTTAGCAGTAATTGATATGATAAATGAAGAAAAAAAATTAAGAAAAATGGAACTAGAAAAAAAATGGAACGATGGAAAAGCAGAAGGTAGATTACAAGCAAAAATTGACGATATAAAAAATATGTTAAAAGAAAAATTACCCATTGAACTAATATCAAAAATTACCGGTTTAACCAAAGAAGAAATAGAAAAATATTCCAATAACTAAAAATAAAAAAATAGGTCATAGGGAAGCATCCCTATTGACCCAAATGATGAAAATCTTCATATAATTTTCTTGCTGTACTTGGACAATCTACACCTGCATCATCAGAATTTTTAACAGGAGCAAATTCCTCTTCTCTTTTTACTCTAAGTATAGCCATATCATCAACTTCGCCAAACGCATCAAACAAAAACGCTTCAAATTTATATGCATTTGGAGAATCCGGCACTACTAAATTTCCTTTTTCATCAATAAATTTAGCTTTTTTGAAGGCACTATGATATGGTAATGGTGTTTTTCCCATTCTTTCTACTGCATCAATATTAAACAAATTGCATAAAATATGTGACTCACCATATAAAAGTTCACCATTTTTATCAACAGCTTCTGCCATTTCATCAGTAATTTCTGAATACTCTATAACACCTGGTTTTCCATTTCTTTTACAAAATACTCCAACTTTTTCGTGTGGATTTGCCTTAACAATAGATTTACAAGCAACAGTAACTCCTTTATCTATAGCAATTCCCATTAAAACAGGATCTACCATCTTCACTAAACAATTGTCTACTCCACCGATAAATACCCATTCAATATCTAATTGTCTCATTTTATCAATCATGCCACTTTTTACTAAAGATTCATATATTCCTCCGTGACCATCAGCAGCTTGCTTTATTAATCCATCTTCTCCAATTAATATCTTTCCTTCAGTATCTACCATTGGTAATTCACCTTGGATGAAAAAGAAAATATTTTTATCTTTTTGATATCCGAAAAATTTATTTTTTTCAAAAAAACTTACTGTCTCTTCATTATTTTCTCTACTTGTCATAATAAACCATGGTATTGTTACTCCATATTTTTTTCCAGCTTCTTTTAAGCCATCACTTAATAATTCAAATAAAGATTTATGAGAATCTAAACCAATATCATATGTTCCTTTTGGTCCATTATGACCAAGTCTTGTACCTTGTCCACCAGCCATAGTAACTGCTGCAAGTTTTTTTGCCTCTATTGCATGTTTTCCTATATTTTCATAATGTTTATAATCATCATATAATTTATTCTTATCCATATATTCTATTGGTTCAATCACGTCATCATTTTCAATATTTTCTTTTGTATTATTCTCATATAAACTTTTTATTAACTCAAAATCAATATTTAAAATTTGTTCCAATAACTTATTTTGCTTTTTTTCATCTAACTTTTCATATCCATTTAATAGATGTTCTTGATTGTACTTTTTTAATATAGTTTTTGCTTCTTCTAATGTATCATTCATAATACTCATCCTTTCAACATTTGTTGTTATATTACATATATATATACTATTTTTTTGAAATTATCAAGTATTTTTTTAATATTATTCTATACAGATTATAATAATTTTTCAACACCTGAAGTAGACAATATTTTATCATAATTTTTTGCAATGCTACTAACATCCTCATAAACTTCATTGATATCATAACAATCAACTATTTTGACATCATTACAATTTATCCAGTTATCTATATTTTTATTAACAGTATCAATATAATTTTCTTTTCCTTTAACAAAAATAACAGTTTCTTTATTACTCTGATTAGCATTTTTTATTTCTTTAAATTTGCTTACATCATCATTTTTCCAATCTATTTTTGTTATTTTATCTTTTTCTTCTTTAGTTAAATTAACATTTGATAATAATTTATCAACAGTTCCATTTAAATCATTTTCCGTCATTATTATGACATTATTATCTTCTTTTAATTTTTCATTAATATAAGGTAAACTTATCATTTCAAAATGATAATCACTCGCAAAAAATAAACATAATTTTTCTTCACTTTTATTTTCTTTTACCATTAACAAATCATTCCTTTCAATTTCACAAAGAAATCTTTTTTCTTTAGAATATTCTTAATTTTTAACACTGGTAAATTTTACCATTTATTTTTTTATATGTCAATAATATTTCAAAAATATTTCAAAAACATTTCATTGACAACAATCGACATTTTTAATAAATGTATAAATTTATATAAAATGTAAATAATTAATTTAAAGAATATTTTACAAAAAAAGTTTTTTGGAGGTAATTTATGAAAAAAATTTTAAATAATATTAAAAATTCCAAAATAGGAATTGTACTTATTTTAAGTATATTATTATTTTTATATACAATAGTATGTGCTATATCTTATGTAGAAGCTGTTTCTACTGATATAAGTAGTAGTGTTTTTAGACTACATGTAATAGCCAATAGTGATAGTGATGAAGATCAATCATTAAAATATAAAGTAAGAGATAATTTATTAAATTATATGAATAACATTTGCAAAGATTGTAGTTCAAAAGAAGAAGCTATTAGAATAGTTTCAGAGCATCAAGAAGAATTCAGACAAGTAGCATTAGATACAATTAAAAATGAGGGCTATTCATATAATGTAAAAATAGAAATTGGAAATTTTGAATTTCCAACAAAACACTATGGTGACATTTCTCTTCCTGCTGGTTTCTATGATGCATTAAAAGTAGAAATAGGAAAAGCTGAAGGAAGAAATTGGTGGTGTGTAATGTTTCCATCACTTTGTTTTGTAGATGTTTCTTCTGGAATTGTGCCAGAAGAATCCAAAGAAGAATTGCAAAATGTTTTATCTGATGAGGAATATGCCATAATATCTGACAATTCTAATCCAAATATAAAACTAAAATTTAAGCTACTAGAATTATTTACAAACACTGGATTAATAACAGCAAAAAATTAATATAAGTGGAAAACTCTTGCAATACTTCACCCTTTATGGTATATTTTAAAAAGACAAATTATATACTCGGGAGGAATCAATTTGGAAAAATTAGTAATAACAGGACCAACACCATTAAAAGGTGAAGTAGAAATAAATGGAGCTAAAAATGCAGCTGTAGCAATTTTACCAGCTACATTATTAATAAATGGAGTTTGTACTATAAACAATCTTCCTAATATAAGTGATGTACAAATTCTATGTAAAATATTAGAAGAAATGGGAGCAAAAATAGTTTGGAATACACCAAATGAAATTACAATAGATACAAGAAATATAAATACAACTCAAGCACCACTAGAATTAACAAGTAAATTCAGAGCATCTTACTACCTTATTGGAGCTATGCTAGGTAGAGCTGGAGAGATAGAAGTCGGCATGCCAGGTGGTTGTAAATTAGGAGCACGTCCTATTGACCAACATATTAAAGGATTTGAATTACTAGGAGCAACTGTTGATGTCGGAAAAGGTACAATATCAGCAAAAGCTAACTGCCTAAAAGGTAATTCTATTTATATGGATGTTGTTTCTGTAGGAGCTACAATAAATATAATGTTAGCCAGTGTTTTAGCAAAAGGAACAACAGTTATAGATAATGCTGCAAAAGAACCTCATATAGTTGATGTGGCAAACTTTTTAAACACAATGGGTGCAGACATAAGAGGCGCTGGAACAGACGTCATAAAAATTAATGGCGTTGAAAAATTACATGGTGATTGCACATATTCTGTGGTTCCAGATCAAATAGAAGCTGGTACTTTTATGTTAGCTGCAATTGCCTCTAAAGGCGATTTATTAATAAAAAATTGTATTACAAAACACTTAGAATGTATAACAGCTAAAATATTAGAAATTGGTGGAAATGTAGAAGATCATGGTGATAGCATTAGAGTTTGGTATAGTAAAAGACCAAATAAAGCGATTATAAAAACACTACCATATCCAGGATTCCCAACAGATTTACAACCTCAAATGGGTGTAGTATTAGCAACTGCAAATGGTACAAGCATCATAAATGAAAGTATCTGGGAATCAAGATTTCAATATACAGCGGAATTAAATAAAATGGGAGCCAAAATAACAGCACAAGGTAAATCTGCAGTTTTTGAAGGTGTTGATGAATTATTTGGTGCTCCAGTATATTCAACAGACTTAAGAGCTGGTGCAGCACTTATCGTTGCCGGAGTATCCGCAAATGGTACTACAGAAGTTTATAACTTAGAACATATTGATAGAGGATACGAGAATATAGAAGAAAAATTCAGAAAAATCGGTGCTAACATACAAAGAATAAAAGAATAATTAACAAAAGGATAATTTAAAGGAAGTATACATTATGTTTAATTTTTGTAGTTTATATAGTGGAAGCAGTGGAAACAGTTTACTTGTAGAAACAGAAAATACTAAATTATTAATTGATGCAGGTGTAAGTAGCAAAAAAATAGAAACAGCACTAACCAATTTAGATATTGACCCATCTTCAATCAATGGAATATTAATAACTCATGAACACTCTGACCACGTACAAGGTTTGGGCACATTTGCCAAAAAATTTGATTTACCTGTTTTTGTAAATCAAAAAACACTAGATGCAATGCCTAAACAAAAAGAAAAAATACCTGAAAAAAACATTAAAAAATTTACAATAGAAGAAAAATTTGAAATTGGAGATATGCAAATAAAACCATTTTCAATACCACATGATGCCGCAAACCCATGCGGTTTCAATGTTTTTAAAGATAACAAAAAAATAAGTATTGCAACAGATATTGGCCACATGACAAATGGAATATTAAAAAATCTAGAAGATAGTATATTTGTTTTACTAGAATCAAATTACGACCCTGAAGTTCTAAAATTTTCTAGATATCCATATCCATTAAAATCAAGAATAGCAGGTCCCAATGGTCACTTATCTAACGAATTAGCAGGAAAAACTATCTCACACTTACTTGGTTCAGGTCTTGAACAAGCCATGTTAGGACATTTAAGTAAAGAAAGCAACTTCCCAGAACTTGCTTATAAAACAGTGGTAGATGAAATATTATCAAGTAACTACAACGAAAATTCTTTAAAATTGAGTGTAGCAAGTAGAGATATTCCTGGAAATATAATATCTTTTTAGTACATATATCCAAAAATAGATTTATACAATATATTAAATAATAGGAGTTTTTAAATGCTAACAATAAATATAATATGTGTCGGAAAATTAAAAGAAAAATTTTTTAAAGATGCAATAGATGAATATTCAAAAAGATTGTCAAAATATTGCAAATTAAATATTTTAGAATTACCAGATGAAAAAATTCCAGATAAAACAAATATAAATATAGAAAATGAAATTAAATCAAAAGAATGTAATAAAATTATAAATCACATAAAAAAGGATTCTTACATAATCTGTCTTGATTTAACTGGAAAAGAGTTATCATCTGAACAATTTTCTAAAAAAATTGAAGATATATCTATGCAATCAAGTCAAATAACATTTATTATTGGTGGTTCTTTAGGTCTAACTGAAAAAGTCTTAAACCTTTCAAACCAAAAATTATGCTTTTCAAAAATGACTTTTCCTCACCAATTAATAAGAATATTTCTATTAGAACAACTATTTAGAGCATTTAAAATTTCCAATGGTGAAACTTATCATAGATAAATATATTTGGATTGTAGGGAAAATACATTTTAAAGAATTGTGAAAGAAAATATTTTGTGGGACAACACTTATAAATAAAACTTTCAAAAAAATTATCAAATATATTTTGGGGGAATATGATGATATAATATTTTCCCTACAAAATTAAAAACTTTATTAATTTTTATTATTTGATTTTTTTTAAGATAATGATTGCTAATATCTTAGTAATCATTTTTTTGACTATAAAAAAAATTGATATAAATAAAATGAATCTTAAAAACATAAGACCTCCTCTTGGATGTTTTTTATTTTACATCAATTTCCATAAAAAGTCAACAAGAAAATTACGACAAAAATCGACAGACAATAACACTTGTAACAATTCCAACAAAATCAGCAATCAAAGATGCCCACAACACAAACCTAGTTTTCTTTATACCAACACTACTTGTATATACAGCAATAGTATATACTGTAGTTTCAGTAGAACCCATTATAACAGATGCTATAAGTCCAATATTAGAATCAACACCAAATGTATTCATAATATCTGTTGCAACAGCTATTGAACTACTTCCTGAAATAGGCCTAATAAGAGCTAGTGGTAAAATTTCAGTCGGAAAATTAAGAAAACTTAAAATGGGCGTTAAGAAATTTACAATTAAATCAATAATTCCTGAACTTCTTAAAGCACCTATTGCAACAAATAATCCTACTAATGTTGGAAAAATATTTAAAACAACACTTATCCCCTCTTTAGCACCATCTAAAAAAATATCAAAAACTTTTTTTCTCTCAATAACCCCATAAATAACAATAACAATTATCATTAATGGCATTGCCATATTTGAAAAATACTCTATAAACTTCATTAGCACACTCCAATTTAAAAATTTACATAAAATAAGTTTTAATTTTATTTTCCCATTTTTATAAATATCTTTGTAGCAGTAATTCCCGCTATTGCAGCACAAATAGTAGCAATCCATACAGGAACAATAATAGAAGTAGGATTTGAAGACCCCAAAGAATTTCTTATGGCAATAACTGTTGTAGGTATAATCTGTATCGAAGCAGTATTTATAACAATAAAAGTTGCCATTTCATTTGTTAATACTTTTTTATTGCTATTTTCTTCTTGCATAGACTTCATTGCCTTAATTCCGAAGAGGTGTAGCTGCATTTCCAAGACCCAAAATATTAGCAACCATATTCATAGAAATTTCTTGATAAATTTTTCCATCCTTTTCTAATTTTGGGAACAAAATTTTCATAACAGGTTTCAGCACCTTAGTAATCCTTTTTATAGC